>JAZULH010000013.1:0-28780 GCA_045602985.1 Acutalibacteraceae bacterium
ATTCTTGAAAGTGCTTGCGGTCCTTGTATCGGTATGGGTCAGTCACCCAAAACAGCAGGTGTTTCATTGCGTACATTTAACCGTAACTTTGAGGGCAGAAGCGGTACAGCGGATGGTCAGATTTACCTTGTAAGCCCCGAAACAGCTGCTGTATCGGCGATTACAGGCGTACTTACAGATGCAACCACCTCCTGTACCGATGATATTTCTGTTACACTTCCCAAAACCTTTATCATCAACGACAATATGATTGAACTTCCTGCCCAAACAAAAGAAGAGGCAGATGAAGTTGAGGTTTATTACGGTCCCAATATCAAGCCCTTCCCCAAAACAGCTCCCCTTGCTGACTCTATTGAGGCAACTGCTGTTCTTAAGGTTGAGGACAACATCACTACAGACCATATTATGCCTGCAGGTGCAAAGATCCTTCCCTTCCGTTCAAATATCCCTTATCTTTCACAATTCTGCTTCCGTCAATGTGACGAAAACTTTGCAGAGCATTGTAAAGAGGCAGGCTCCTGTATTATCATAGGTGGCAACAACTATGGACAGGGCTCTTCCAGAGAGCATGCAGCTCTTGTTCCCCTTTACCTCGGAGTTAAGGCTGTTATTACCAAATCCTTTGCACGTATCCACAAGGCAAACCTCGTTAACGCAAGTATACTTCCCCTTAACTTTGTTGATGTAGACGATTATGATAAGATTTCTGTAGGTGACAAGCTCAGCTTACCTGCAATTAAGACAGAGCTTAAAGCAGGTTCACACATTACACTTAAAAACGAAACCAAAAATGAAGAGTACAAGCTTATCTGTGATGTATCTGACAGACAGATTGACATCCTTACAGCAGGTGGTTTGCTTGATTACACCAAGGAGGAAAATAAATAATGACAGAAGTACAGATTGAAAACGCTCTTGCTAAATTCAGACAGCTTCTTATTGAGCAGGATGAGCGTAACCAGAAAATCAAATCAACGAAAGAGTTCAAGGATTTCAAGTCACTTGATAAAATCATTGTAGGTGTTTGCGGTGGTGACGGTATAGGCCCCATCATCACTAACGAGGCAGCAAATGTTCTTAAGTTCATTCTTAAGGACGATGTAGATGCAGGCAAAATCGAATTCAGAAACATTGACGGTCTTACAATTGAAAACCGTGCAAAGGTTATGAAGGCAATTCCTGATGACGTTATGGAGGAGCTTAAAGCTTGCGACGTTATTCTTAAAGGCCCCACAACAACACCCCAACAAGGTGACGGTTTACCCAACATTGAAAGTGCTAACGTAGCAATGCGAAAAGCACTTGACCTTTTTGCAAATGTCAGACCGGTTAAAATCCCTGAGGAAGGTATTGACTGGACATTCTTCCGCGAGAATACCGAGGGCGCTTATGCAGTAGGTTCAAAGGGTGTTGATGTTGACGGTGAGCTTGCTATGGACTTTGTTGTAACAACAACAGAAGGTACAGAGCGTATTGCAAAGCTTGCTTACGAATATGCCCGCAACAACAAAAAGGATAGAGTTTCCATTATTACCAAGGCTAATATTATTAAGACAACTGACGGTAAATTCCTTAACCTTTGCAAGGAAATATCAAAGGATTATCCTGAAATCACAACCGACGAATGGTACATTGATATAACAACTGCAAAGCTTATTGATAAAAAGCGCAGAACAGATTTCAAGGTATTTGTTCTTCCTAACCTCTATGGTGATATTATTACTGACGAAGCTGCTGAGTTCCAGGGTGGCGTAGGTACTGCAGGAAGTGCTAATATTGGCAAGCAGTACGCAATGTTCGAAGCAATTCACGGCTCTGCTCCCCGTATGATAAAAGAAGGCCGCGGTCAGTATGCTGACCCTTGCTCAATGCTCAGAGCCGCCGTACTTCTTCTTTCACACATCGGCAAACAGGCTGAGGCTGATAAGCTGGAAAAAGCTCTCGACATTTGTATGATTACCGAAAAGAAGCTCACCATAACAGGTCGCGACAACGGTTGCACATGTGAAGAGTTCGGTAAATATGTTATGGAAACACTCCAGACTTTAGATTGATAGGACGGTTTATGATGAAAAATAACAATCAGGTTTCTGTACCTGTAATCAAACGATTACCCCGTTACCACAGATATCTTGAAGAGCTCAAAAATATGGGCATTGTGCGAATTTCATCAAAAGAGTTGTCCCAAAGAATGGGTCTTACTGCATCCCAGATCCGCCAGGACTTAAACTGCTTTGGCGGATTCGGTCAGCAGGGCTACGGATACAACATTGAACAGCTTTATAACGAGATCGGCTCAATCCTCGGCATAGACAAAAAATCAAAAGCTATTATGATTGGTGCAGGTAATCTCGGTCATGCTATAGCAACACATCTTCATTTTGAAAACCGCGGCTTTGATCTTGTGGGTATTTTTGACAACAACCCTGCAGTCATCGGCACAAATGTTGGCGGCAGAACTGTTATGGATACCTCTACACTTGATGAATTCTGCAAAAACGAAAATCCCGTTGTTGCAATACTGTGTATCCCTGCTGAGTATGCAGCAGAAAATGCAGATAAGCTTGTAGCATTAGGCATAAAAGGCTTTTGGAACTTTACTCAATGCGACCTTGTAAGCCGATATGAAGGTGTTGCTGTTGAAAATGTTCACCTTGGTGACTCTTTGATGACTCTTTGCTATCAAATCAATACGCTTCCCGAAGCAGGTGTGGTTGAATAATGAAAAAATTAATGGATATCGATATTGTAGATATCGTACCTTTTACAAAAGGAATTATTGTTGCCCGTAAGGATACCTTACCAAGCGGAACTACAAAAATATCTTTTTTTACTTATGATGTTAAATTAGAGCGCCCAACAGCGAGCACACGCGGTGCATATCTTCTCAACAAATTCGGAGAGAATTTCGAGAAAATTGCAGAACAGTTAAGCGACTTTCTTTACTGCGATGCTGCTGTTTTGCCCAACAAACACGTTGTTGTAACATATTCAAGCGGCGAAATGGGAATTTTCAATGATAAAGGTGAGCTTTATTGGACAGGTGACCTTTTATACAAGGACTGTCCCGTAAGCGGTGTCGCTCCCGAGGGTAAATACATCTGGTGTGTTGTTCCGGACAACAACAGCATTATACGCTATTCCCCTTCTACAGAAAAAATCGTTTTAAGAATAGGCGGAGATTCTTCAACTGCATTTCTTAACCCTGTAGCAATAACGGTATATGACAATGTTCTTTATGTTTGCAACTACGAATCCTGTAAAATTAGAACAGTCAACCTCAAGGACTACACCGTACAGGATTATAAGACTTTTGACGAGCCTGTTTACCGCTATATTAAAACTAATGACCGCGAGATTGTTGAATTGGAGTCAGGCGTATATATGCTTTGATTTCAAGAAATATTTTCAAGTAATTATATACAAATATTTCCTTAAGATTTCTAACAATTAAACTATTTACAAACAGCAAAAATAATATTACTATTGTATTAATGAACTTTTAAATCAATCCGTGAATTGATAAGGTTTTATTACAGTAGCAAACCTCTGACCTTGTCATTACGGACAAGGTCTTTTTTTGAGGTAAAAAATGGAATTCAAATCCGAATTAATGGACGAATCTGCTGTTAGCAGAGCACTTATTCGTATTTCACACGAAATAATAGAACGTAACAAAGGCATTGAAAACATTGTCTTTTTAGGCATTAAAACAAGAGGTGTACCTCTGGCAGATATTTTGGCACATAATATCGAACGCTTTGAAGGAAAGCTACCCCCTGTTGGTGAAATTGATATTAACCATTACAGGGATGATTTAACCGAAGCACATATTATACCTGAGGTCACAAAACCTGTTTTACCATTTGATGTAACAGGAAAGGATATTGTTCTTGTTGATGATGTTCTTTTCACAGGCAGAACGGTAAGAGCCGCCATTGAAGCTATATTCAGTCTTGGCCGTCCATCGAGTATTCAGCTTGCTATACTTGTTGACAGAGGTCACAGAGAACTGCCTATAAGAGCTGACTACGTAGGTAAAAATGTACCTACCTCGACAAATGAACTTATATCAGTTTTACTGAAGCCACAAGATGATGAAACAGCAGTAAAGCTTTATAGTTTATAGGTTATTAGCCTTCGGGCTGTAATAAAATTCAGATGGGGGTAAGTTTATGAAACTTATTTACAATGTTGACGACAAACCTAAGTTCGGGCAATTAATTATTTTTGCCATTCAGCAGTTGCTTGCTATTATGGCTGCAACAATTGCAGTACCTGCTATTGTAGGTAACGGTATGACAGCTTCGGCTGCACTTTTTGGTGCAGGTATAGGTACAGTTGTATACCAGCTTTTCACAAAGTTTAAAAGCCCTGTTTTCCTCGGCTCATCATTCGCGTTTATCGGTTCAATGTTAGCCGCTTTTGCAGGTGCCGCAAGTGCCGCAATGGGCTTCCTCGGAATTATCCTTGGTGCAATCTTTGCAGGTCTTGTTTATGTTGTTATTGCAATTATTATTAAAATTGCAGGCGTAAACTGGATCAACAAATTAATGCCTCCTGTTGTTATCGGACCAACAGTTGCTATTATCGGTCTTTCACTTGCAAGTGCAGCAATTAAAGATACTGTCAGCTATGCAGCACAGGACGGAAACGGTTCATTTATTATGACAACAAATGCATGGGTATCTCTTATTTGTGCCATTGTTACATTATTTGTTGTAGTACTTTGCTCTACATACGGCAAAAAAATGGCAAAGCTTATCCCCTTTATTATTGGTATATTGGCCGGCTATGCCGTTGCAGGTGTATTTACAATAATCGGCATTAACACAGGTAACGATGCACTTATTGTTATTGATATTGCACCCTTCCAGGCACTTGTTGCAAACGGTGTTGGCCTCAGCACATTCCTCAGCGTTCCCGAATTCACATTCGTTAAAGGTTTCGGTGAACTCAAAAACCTTGATGCTACATACATTACAACAGTTGCTGTTGCATATATTCCCGTTGCTTTTGTTGTTTTTGCAGAACACATTGCAGACCACAAAAATCTTTCATCAATTATTGAAAAAGATCTTCTTGAAGAGCCCGGTCTTTCAAGAACACTCCTTGGTGATGGTGTTGGCTCAATGGTTGGTGCTTTCTTCGGAGGTTGCCCCAACACAACATACGGCGAATCTGTAGGATGTGTTGCTATCACTAAGAATGCATCCGTTGCAACAATCACCTGTACAGCAATTATGGCCGTTCTTATTTCCTTTATCTCTCCCTTTGTTGCTTTTCTTGATTCTATCCCCGGCTGTGTAATGGGTGGCGTTTGCATCACACTTTACGGCTTTATCGCAGTCAGCGGTCTCAAGATGATTCAGAAGGTTGACCTTGAAGATAACGCCAACCTTTTTACTGCATCCGTAATTCTCATTGCAGGTATCGGCGGTCTTGCTCTTGCTATCGGTAAGGTTACAATTACATCTATTGCTTGTGCGCTTATCCTTGGTATCATTGTTAACATTGTTCTTTCAAAGAAAAAGGCTAAAGAGAATAAATAATGGTTTGACATAATAAATACAATATTATATAATTAAATAAAAATTGAAAAGGCATTACGCACTGCGTGATGCCTTTGTTATAAAGGAATGAAGCATATGGTATTTAATGCAGAAAACAATAATTTCACTTTAGCTGTAAAAGAGATGGGTGCAGAGCTGACCTCCTTAAAATCTAAAAAAAGCGGATTTGAATTTATCTGGTGCGGTAACACAGATATATGGTACGGTCAATCCCCTATTCTTTTTCCGATTATTGGCAGATTACTTGATGATAAATACAGACTTGACGGAAAAGAATATACAATGCCCAAGCATGGTATTGTCAGAAAAAAGCCTTTCGCACTTGCTGAGAGCACAGTAGATTCTCTTACCTTTATACAGACTGATGACGAGGAATCCAGGGATATGTACCCCTATGAGTTTGAGCTTAGGGTTAAATTTACCCTTACACAAACAGGTCTCAGTGTAGACCACACCGTTATAAACAAAAGCGATAAGATTATGTACTATTCTTTCGGTGCACATCCCGCCTTTAATTGTGAGATTGGTGATTACCTTGAATTCAGCGAAAATGAAGAGTTGTTAACAGAAAGAATAGACCACGAATCTATTCTTATTGAGGAAAAATTCCCTGTTAATACGGATGGAAGAAAACTTTTTATCACCAAAGATATTTTTAATGATGATGCACTTATTTTAAGCGGTTACAAATCTAAAAGCGTTACTTTAAAGAGTGATAAGAACACCCGTCAGGTTAAATTCAATTTTGACTCACCCTTGCTTGGTATATGGGCAAAGCCAAATGCTCCTTATGTATGTATTGAACCTTGGTGGGGCGTAAATGATAATTATGACAGGAAGTCTGACCTATCACAAAAACGCGGTATTATGGCATTAGAGCCCAAAAACAGCAAAACATTCAACTGGGCAATCGAAATTACCGAATAATACAGTTGACTTATAAATCCACAGCGGTTAAAATAGTCTTAAGTAACAATGAAAGGACATTAATTATGAGTAATATTGATAACAACGAATTCAACCCTGATATTGTTTCTGTTGTTGATGAAAACGGCGAGGAACATATATTTGAAGAATTAGACAGAATTGAAACTGACGAAGGCAGATTTGTTGCTCTTCTCCCCGTTTATGACGAGGCTGAGGAAATACTCGACGACAGCGGTGAGTTAATTATACTGTCTGTTATTGAGGATGCTGACGGTGAAACATATCTCGAGCCTATTGAGGATGACGAGCTTTTCAACAAAATCGGTCAGTTATTCGAAGAACGTCTTGAGGATATTTTTGAGTTTGACGAAGAATAAATCCTTTTATTTATCATATAATATTTTTCCTGCGGTGTTCGATAAATGCGACTAATACTAACCCTATGACAATTTAAAGGGAGTCCCACTTCGGTAGCCTATTGCAGACCTCCCGCTTAGCGGACGAAGGGAGCGTGAATCTACAGAGAGGACACCCACCTGCTGAAAGCAGGTTACTATTATCGCATCCGGCACGGCGGGGTATAAAAAATATTGCTCGGTTACCAAACGGTAGCCGAGCTGTTATTTTACCACAAGTTATCTGAGAATTCGCAAAAAGCAAGCATATCCTTGATTTCAAGGACAGTACCGTCATCCAGAGTTGCAGTACCATTCCACAAGCCAAAAACCTGATGGCAGATGTTTCCTATTACCGCCACTCTACTCGACGAAAAATTATCATAAGTTGGAGTCATTGTCATTTCAAACCTGCCATCATTAGAGGTAAATACCCAAGGGTTCATATAATTCTTAGGATCATTTTTAAGGTAAACCTCCTCAATTTTGTGGGCAACACCATCATAAAAAAGCATATTCTCGGTTGCATATGACATATCACCGAAGCCCCATCCTATTTCAAAACCGAAAATATGATTGTCAGGTAAACGACAGTTCCCATTACCCCAATACCACTTAACAGCATGGGGCCACACACCTCTGCCCCAATCGAGAACACCAAAGGAATTTTCGCGTTTAAACTCTTTTACAATTTCGCCGTCAGCCATAATATAGCCGGATGCAACCATTGAGTTCATTTTTTGGTTAAGGTAAAAATACTTATCCTTTTTGAAGGGAACAGCCATAACAAGACTCTGCAAGTCAGGAGGACATTCAAGAACAAATTTAATATCATACTTCATATTCTTTTTGTTGAAACTTGCAGTTAAGGTGCGTGTATTATTTACATATAAAATTTTAGCATAAACATCGCCGTCATTAAATGTAACAACGTGAGGTAAATTAGTGTTTTCCTCCAAGCCTATTTTACCGAATGTAAAAAGTGACGCCCCTACTTTTTCGAGACGCTCGCCTGTTTGTCGATTAAAAACGGAAAAGGCAAATGAACCCGCAAATGAAATATCAAAAATATTAAAATGAACAGTGTGGGTATCGTCAGATATCTGATAATAATCCCATTCCTTTATTCTGCTTGGTTTTGATTTTACTGAAGACCTGTTATAAATAAATCTGTTGTACTCACAATAACCTGCTTTTACAAGGTTACCGCTATCATCTAACAAATGAGTATTTTCTGTAATATAAACTTGTTCCATTTTAAATATCCTTCAAATTTTAAAAGCATCGAAAACTGAAAGTAATCGATGCTTTTTAGTTATTTTATTGTGCTGCAGAAGCCTTATGCTTTTCTCTGTATTCCTTACGAATAGCTTCAGCCTTTGCTTCCATTTCAGCAATTTCAATTTTACGTTTTGCAATACGCTCAACATACTCAGAAATATCCTTGTACTTAACGGGAACATTCTGCTTCTTAATAATAACATTAATTACAATAATGCCTACAAATGCAATTATTACCAAAAATGCTCCGATTCCGATACTACCTGAATACATTTCACCAAACCTTGAAGAAAGCTGAGCATTGAAAACAAGGAATGATATAATGCTGATAACAGTAAACGCAATACCACAGCTTGAAAGCTTAACATTTCTCTTAAAGCCCTTGGGTGAGCAAGAAACAGAAACAAAGGGAATGTTAAGTATTGCAAAAACTGCAGCAATGAATATTGACAAAATAGATAATAAATAACAAACCTTTGCAGCAGTAGGAATTACAGAAAGAATACCAAAATCAAACTTTGCAACAACATCCATTGCGATATTGAGTATGGAAATATCTGCATCAATTGAGTTGTAAGGTATATCTGCCCTGATGTGAACAAGAGGCAGGAACAACATACCAATAGGTATAAAGAGCATAATAAGCCGAACTATTGAAAGCTTTGTGCCTGCAAAAGCAAACTTAACCCTGTCAATCTTGGGTTGAAGTTTAATATACTCTTCCTCCGCCTTATCAGCATCTTCAGCAAGACGCTCCTGCTGGTTAAAATAAATAAGGTTAACACCACACTCGGGACATTCAGCCTTAACATCGAAAATCCTGAGTTTGTAACCACATTTTGGACAGTTAGCCATAAAATCTCCTACCTATCAAGAAATATTGCAGTATTATTTATTAATTATAACACAATATTTCCATATTTTCAATAAAAATAACAATTTAAAATAAATTAATTTGTAAATTATGATTTCTTTGAAATAGCAAGCTTTGCTTTTTCCACAATATTATCAGCATCAAGACCAAAGATGTGAAGGAGTTCAACAGCAGGACCTGATTTACCAAATGTATCCTCAACACCAACCTTAACAACAGGAACAGGACACTCAGTACATACTGCATCACACACAGCGTCGCCCATACCACCGATAACATTATGCTCCTCTGCTGTAACTATGCAACCAGTCTTTTTAGCGGCGGCAACAACAGCAGCCTTATCAAGAGGCTTAATTGTATGCATATTGATAAGTTCAACAGAAATACCCTCTGCTTCAAGAACTTTACTTGCCTCAATTGCCTCATTAACCATCAGACCTGTTGCAATAATTGTAACATCAGTACCCTCTCTGAGTGTTACTGCTTTGCCGATTTCAAATTTATAATCCTCGTCAAATACTCTCGGAACAGCAAGTCTGCCAAAACGCATATAAACAGGTCCGTCATGTTCTGCAGCAGCAAACACCGCTGCACGTGCCTCTATATCATCTGCAGGATTAATAATTACCATACCGGGAATTGAACGCATAAGTGCAATATCCTCACAGCACTGGTGACTTGCACCATCTTCACCAACAGAAATACCTGCGTGAGTAGCACCAATCTTTACATTAAGATGAGGATAGCCGATAGTGTTTCTGACCTGTTCAAAAGCCCTGCCTGCTGAAAACATTGCAAATGAGCTTGCAAAAACAGTAAAGCCTGTTGTTGCAAGACCGCCGGCAACACCCATCATATTACCCTCAGCAATACCTGTGTCAAAGAATCTCTCAGGGAAAGCCTTTTTAAAAGCACCTGTTTTTGTTGCGGCTGCAAGGTCAGCATCAAGAACAACAACATCAGGATTTTTTTCACCAAGCTCAACAAGAGCTTTACCGTATGCATCACGAGTAGCAACTTTAATTACATCAGCCATTTTTTAGCCCTCCAATCTGTTGAGAACTTCGTTGAGTTCTTTAATAGCAATTTCATACTGCTCTGCATTAGGTGCAGCACCGTGCCAATTCACCTGGTTTTCCATAAAGGAAACACCCTTGCCCTTAACTGTTGTAGCAATAATAGCTGTGGGTTTACCCTTACAGGCACGCGCATTGTCAAGTGCATTAGCAATATCATCGAATGAATGTCCGTCAATTTCAATAACATTCCAGCCAAATGCTGCGAACTTCTCAGGGATGGGATAAGGTGAATTAACCTCTTCAACTGTGCCGTCAATCTGAAGATTGTTGTTATCTACAATTGCAACAAGATTATCAAGCTTCTTTGCGGCGGCATACATTGCAGCCTCCCAAACCTGGCCCTCTTCAATTTCACCATCACCGAGGATAGAATATACGCGGAAATCAGCATTTTTAAGCTTTGCACCAAGAGCCATTCCGCAAGCTGCAGAAATGCCCTGACCCAATGAACCTGAGCTTATATCGATACCGGGGAGATACCTCATACTCGGGTGACCCTGAAGTCTTGAATCCACTTTCCTAAGGGTTTTAAGCTCATCAACAGGGAAATATCCGCGCTGTGCCATTACTGAATAAAGTGCAGGAGCAGCGTGACCCTTTGACAAAACAAATCTGTCCCTTGATTCCATATCGGGACTTTGAGGATCAATGTTCATTTCATTAAAATAGAGATATGTGAGAATCTCTGCAATTGAAAGTGATCCGCCCGGATGACCTGACTTAGCATTAAAAGTACCCTCAATGATTCCCATACGAACCTTGCAGGCAACTTTTGCTAACTCATTTTTGGAAATTTTTTGCATAAGTATAACCTCCGTTTACAGTATATAGTTTTTCTCTATATAATTTATAAAATCACAAACAGCACCATCATTACAATGACAAGTTACATGTTCGCATATTGCCTTAATATCATCAGGAGCCTGACCGCAGCAAACAGGATGTTCAACTGCTTCAAGCATTTTTATATCGTTATAATAATCTCCTACTGCGCCAACACATTCGGATTTTATTTGTAACAAGTCCGCAAGTTTTTTAACTGCAGAGCCTTTATTAACACCCGATTTAACAATTTCAAGTGTGCAGGGCGAAGTTAAAAAGCAATCAAAAATTGATTTGAATTTGTCAGAAAGCAAAAGCTTTTGTAATCCTTTAATTTTGCCCGGTGTGCCAAAGAAGGATGCTTTTGTCCATTGCCCTGAAGGCAAATCCTCTGTACTTTTGCAAAGTTTATAATCAAGCTTATCCAGCTTTGAAATAATATAGCCATACACACAAGTACGTGTAGCAAGATAAATTTTATCAACGCCGAAAACGGTGAGCTGTAATGTTCTGTTTTTACGGAAAATATCCAGAATTATGTCTTCACCATCGGGAGTAATGGTATCAAGATGAATAATTTTATTTTCTGTAAAATCATAAATACCTGCTCCGTTTGAAAATATTGCAGGGGATTTTATATCTAATCTGTCATAATGAATTTTAATTGATTGCAGATTTCTGCCGGAACAGAGCGAAAAATTACCGCCATTTCCAATAAAACGATTAACAGCATCTTTGTTAACCTGAGGTAATTTCATCAATTTATCATTTAATGTTCCGTCAACATCAGAAACGAGCAACCATTCAGAATAATTCGAACTCATCACGAAATTCTCCTGAGAAAATCTTTAAAATAATCAGGTAAATCTGTTGTAAACTCCAGATATTCACCAGTTACAGGGTGAATAAAACCTATTGTAGAAGCATTCAGGCATTGACCATCAAGACCATAGGTCTTTTTTGCGTTACCATAAACAACATCCCCGGCAACAGGCGTTCCCCTGTATGCCATATGAACTCTTATCTGATGTGTTCTGCCGGTTTCAAGAGTAACCTTAAGGTGTGTAAAACCATTGAAGCGCTCAATAACCTCAAAGTGGGTAATTGCATTACGTGAGTTTTTTTCTGTAACAGCTTGTTTTTTTCTATCCTTGGGATGTCTGCCGATAGGTGCATCAATTGTGCCCGAATCATCCTTCACACTACCTACAACAACAGTATTATAAACTCTTGTGAATGAATGTTCCTTAATTTGCTCCGCAAGTCCTTTGTGAGCAGTATCTGTCTTTGCAACAACGAGTAAGCCGCTTGTATCCTTATCAATACGGTGAACAATACCCGGACGGATAACTCCGTTTATGCCTGACAATGAGTCACCGCAATGGCACATAAGCGCATTAACAAGAGTACCGTTATAATTACCTGCTGCAGGATGCACAACCATCCCCTTAGGTTTGTTAACAACAAGAAGATGTTCATCCTCATATACGATATCTAACGGTATATCCTCAGCCTCAACGCTCAAAGCAACAGGTTCGGGAACACTCACAGAGATAACATCGCCCGATTTTAGTGTTGATTTTTTGTTGCAAGGCAATTTGTTCACAAGAACAAGCCCATCATTAATAAATTGCTGGACAGCGTTACGCGAAAAATCGCTATGAAGAACAGGCAACGCTTTATCAATACGCTGTCCCGCAACACGTTGGTCAACCAAAAATTCTAATTGCATCATAATTACTCAAACATAGAAAAATCTATTTTATCAATTGAATCAACAGATATTTTCTTAGTCTTTTTGTCATCCTGTACTAAAACAGGACTCTCTTCAACTGTATCATTAACTGAAGAAACAACCGACTCCGAGTCAGTATTATCATCTTCTGTAATTTCAACATCTGTTGTATCGACACCGGAAACAATATCCGCATCATTACCAGAAGTCTCAGCAGGAGTTGAAACAGCTTCGGTCTGCTCTGTTATTGCATTATCTGTGGTTACCGCAGAGGCATCAATCCCCATTTTAATAGCGTTCAGAACCTCATCAGGGGACTCCCCTGTTATAACTGCATTAAATACAACAGCTTCTTTATCGCCTTCAACCTCTGCCTTTTTTACTTTGCGTTTAGCAGCAAATCTGCCCTGATTTTTATTATCATCTGTCGATTCTTCGGAGTGCTTATCTGAGCCCTTGAAATCTCTCACCAAATCGTAAATCAGATAAAAGATTAATATAAAAGCACCAACGGTTATAAGCATATCCGCAAAATTAAAAACAGCAAAATCAACAAACACAGGTTCGATGTAATCCACAACATACTGAAGCCTGATGCGATCAATAATATTTCCTACACCGCCCGAAATCATAAGCAGAAGACAGAAATTAACAAGCTTAGACTTGCTCTTATTTGTGACAAGAAAGTAAATTGTGAAAACCAATAATACTATTGAAAAAATAGTCAAAAACACAGTATGAGTTGCAAAAGAACCAAATACTGCACCTGTATTTTCAACATACCTGAACCTTAAGAAACCATCTACAACATCAATGTATTCAATAGGCTTGAGATACTCAACAACAAGAAACTTAATATACTGGTCAGCACCAATTAAAGCAAGGCACATTAAAACAGACAAAACTGCTGTCATAGTTTTACCCCTATCAATTATTTATTTCTGTGAAAAAAACCTCTGTGTTTTGGCTTTTCTTCCTCAAAATCATCAATATCTATACTCTCAATTGCGTCAAAGAATGCTGAGTATGACTGGTTTTGTGAAAGACTTCCACCCTCATCAGATTTATCTGAAGCATCATCCTCATCATCAGAGTCGGTAATATCAGTATCAAACGAATAATCAGATAAATCATCTGTTTCCTCAGAAAAAGCCTCCTCATCAGACACATCTTCCTCCGCTGATTCAAAGGAATCGTCAACATCATCCTCGGAATCAATTTCATATGCATCCTCTGTTTCCGAGACACTATCTTCTGAAACAATACTATCTGTTGATTCATCATCAATATAATCAGAAATCACATTTTCAACAGGCAAAGGATTTTTCTTTGAGAAACCGATTGACCCATCATCTGCAATGGTGCTAACAGGCATATCATCAACATGGTTGCCGTCGTCAATAAATTCCAGCTCTGACTCCTCACCAAAAAAGTCGAAAGGCAATGTGGTTTTTACGACAGGCTCACCTGCAGAATCCTCCTCCGACTCTTCATCAACACCGGTATCTTCATCGTCAGTAGAATAGAACTCAATTACTTCTTCGTCAGAAAATTCAAGAACACTATCATCCGGATCAGCCTCAACAAAAACAGGATTCTCCAAAGTTTCTTCGTCAATATCAACCACATCAACAGGAGCAGATTCGTTTTCAACCTTCGCTGCTTCTTCAATTGCCAATTCAGGTAATTTAGAAATGAGTTCAATATGAGTTTTATACTGGGCAAGAATTGACGCCCTGAACTCGGATACCTCTTTTTTGAGCATATCATAATGAAGTGACTCGCTGGTAATGGTTCTGTTTGCAGCACCAACCTTATCATTTGCAGAATTATTGGCGGCAATAAGAATACCATGAGCCTTTTCCTTTGCTTTATTAATAATATCCTCTGCCTTGTTCTTGGCAAGTGTCATAAGCAAATCAGAATCAACAATAGCCTGTTTTTCAGCATCCTGTTTTATAACTGTTGCCTCGCCTTTGGCAGCAGCAAGTATTGCAGCTGCTTCGTTTTTGGAATCCTCAACAGACTCCTGTGCATCACGGATAATAATATCCGCAGCCTTCTGAGCACTCAGAACAGCCTGCTTAATATCAACCTCATCATTTTTATATTGTTCAAGACGGTCTGCAAGCAAACTGATTCTTTTTATAAGCTCGCCGTTCTCACGGAACATTTTTTCATAGCTTATGGCTACCTCGGCAAAAAATGTATCAACATCATCAGCTTTATAGGCATTTCTGCCTGCAGGCTTAAATTCATAATTTTTTACTTCGCTTGGTTTTAACATAAAAACACCCCGTTATAAGAAAAATTATTTAGTTATCAGAAAAATACGCCTGTGCTTTCAAGCTCATCCAACAAATCGCCTGAAACATTAACATTGTAAGGAGTGATAATATATGTATTTGTTGAAACCTTTTTAAGCTGACCGCCGTTTGCATAAGCAACACCATTGAGAAGGTCAACGAGTCTTCTTGCAACATCCTTGCTTGCAGCTTCAAGGTTAAGAACAACAGTTCTTTTTTCATTGAGATGGTCTGCAATAGCACGAGCGTCCTCAAACTTATCGGGCTTTACGAGTACAACCTGAAGCATTGCTGTTGTACGGATATCAACAACTCTGCTGGGATCACTTGAATAAGAAGATGCTCTGCGCTGTCTTGCAGGTCTTGGTGCTTCGTAATCAGACTCATAGCTTGAAGAAAATGTTGTTGTTTCAATATTGTCCTCTGCAATATCTTCAACATCATCAAAGCTGTCATCATCTGATGCGTTAATAAACTTTTTGAATAAATCTGTCAATGCCATAATAAAAAACTCCCTTTAAATTATTTATATATTCTTGCTCCGAAAATAGCGGAGCCAACTCTGACTAAGTTTGAGCCACACCTTATTGCCTGCTTATAATCACCTGACATACCCATTGATAAAATTTCAAAATCAAAGTTTGCAAATCTCTGACATTTAATTTCACTGTAATAATCGTGCATTGATGAAAAATACTTTTCAAGATGTGCTTCATCATCACAAATGGGCGGTATGGTCATTAACCCCTTGACCTTAAGATTGGGTAGCTGAGAAATTTCTTCAAGTGAATTCATAAAGGCGGCTTTGTCAAAGCCTGTTTTACTATCCTCACCGCCAATATTAACCTCTAAAAGAATATTAGCAGTAATTCCGAGTTTCTGTGCCTCATTATCGATAGCCTGAGCAAGGTGCAGACTATCAACAGATTGAATCATATCAACATAAGGTAAAATCTTTTTTACTTTGTTTGTCTGCAGATGGCCGATAAGGTGCTTTTCCACACCCTGAAGGTGAAGCTCATCTTTTTTCAACAAAAACTCCTGAACTTTATTTTCACCAATCAAATCAATACCACAATTATCAAGGGCAAAATTAATTTTGTCGACGGACACGGTTTTTGTAACCGCCATTAAGCGGACATCCTCGGGTTTTCTGCCTGATTGTACGGCAGCTTCCGCCATTTCGTCCTTAATAACCTTGATATTTTCGCTGATAGTTTGGAACAAGGAATCATCACAAAAGTTTGTTATCATATAGTTCAACCCCCTTTGTAACAACCTTATCATAAAGCTTTATGTAATCCGAATCACCATTCGGGTTATCTACAATACTGTAATTATCGGTAGAATACAAAACGTGGATTTTGCGAAATCCGATAAGATTACCGCGTACAACATAAACGCCCTTTTCCCCGTTAACGGTTCGGATAGAGGAATTCTGGATTTTATAACCGCGGTACTCCTCGGTAATGATTTCAATATCCTCAATACGAATATCGGATATATAATCATTCATAAGATCACAGGATAAAATGAGTAAGGTTTTATCGCCTGATCGTTCACCTATTTTATATAAGCTTACAGGCAGGCGCTCAACGCCTTGGTAAGGAATATTAATATAAATTTCTTTATCATAAGCAAGATTAACTGTTTCTTCGGTATCTACCGCACAAACAAGGTACCAGTTAAAGGAGCTTACAACCCTGCCGACTATATCAGGATTCACATCCTTCGGCTTTGATTTAAGTGCATTCTGAACATCATCAACTGTAATTTTATCAATATCTGTATAATTAAGCAAGCCTTCGTATCCGTCTGCTCCGTGGATATAATAACCTGCATCATCACTCTTAATCTCTGTGTAAGAATAATCTGCTTTTTTTATTGTTTCAAGCTCATTATTAAGTGTTGCAAGTTGTTTTGAAAAATCGAGCGACGAGCCTGTCGCAATCTGTTTACCCGTAACAGAATCACGGAAAACATTTGCTGAATCAATTGCCGTTGCATAATCGCGACGGTCACGGGCTTCAAGAAAATCAATAAGCTCATTATCAATTTTAGCGGTGAGAGAGTCAATATTCATAGGCTGAAAGTTAGCCTGACCAGAAAGCTTTGTATAGTGAGCAATACTGTTTTCAAGCTCACTTATTTTCAGGTAAGATGCAGCATCCTCTGTCGAATTGAATACTATTGAAACAGTATCTCCACGTGCAACACGTTCACCGTTGCCCGCAAACGAAACCCTGGTACCAGATACTGTATTGGATATAAAAGCCTCGTCACGTACTGCAAACGCAGTTGTGTCTATAGTTTTATAAACAGTTTCATATAAGGCAAACTGTGTTTCCATTTCAGATTTAGAGGCAAGAACTGCCTGATATATAATGTATGAACCAAGTAAAACTGCCACCAAAATAACAGCAATTGATTTAGTTCCGATATTTTTTCTTTTATCTGCCAACATCATCACCTGCCAAATATGAGCTTATTATTTCATCAAGCTTGAGATAAAGGTTGTCCTTAGTCATTAAATCAGGATAAATCCAGTTAATTTTTTCATTTCTTCTGAACCAGGTCAATTGGCGTTTTGCGTATCGCCTGGTACTTAATTTTAATTGTTCTACACATTCATCAAGACTTTTTTCACCGTCGAGAAACGGCTTGATTTCCTTACATCCGATAGAATTAAAGGCAGTCCGTGAAACATCCCCCGAAAAAACGCTTTTCGCTTCCTCAACAAGACCGTTATCAACCATAATGTCAACACGTTTATTTATACGTTCATAGAGCTTTTCACGGTCATTATATGTAATGCCGATATACAGGGGGTCGATATCTGAGCCTTGTACATGAGAGAGCTCAGCTTGCTTTGTTATAGTTTGTCCTGTTGTGCGGTATACCTCAAGAGCACGCAAAACACGAACAGTATTATTTGGATGAATCTTTTCAGCGGCAACGGGATCAACAGTTTTTAACTGATTATACATATAATCAATACCATTATCCCTAAGCTCTGCAGATAGCTCATCCTTAACCTGTTGAGAAGAGGCACTCTCAAGAAATCTTGTGTTTGTAAGAAAAGAGTCGATATAAAGACCCGTACCTCCAACAATAACAGGAAGCTTACCACGGGCGGTAATATCATCAAAGCAATGCCTTGCATCCTCGCAATAAGACGAAACACTATATTTTTCGTTAATGGGAAGAAAATCAATAAGATGGTGCTTTATTCCCCGCATTTCCTCCTTTGTGGGTTTTGCGGTGGAAATTGACATACCCTTGTAAATCTGCATTGAGTCAGCCGAAATTACTTCGCCGTTGAATTTTTCGGCAACATATACACCGAGAGATGTTTTGCCCGATGCAGTGGGTCCGACAATAACAACAGCCTTCTTTTTCAAGCTAACCCTCCTCAGATAATTCTTTTGAACTGTTTTTCAAGCTCGCGCTTTGTCATTTCAACAAGGATAGGTCTGCCGTGGGGACAATAGCGCAGATTTTCATCATTAAGAACTCTGCCCACAAACTTCTCAGCCTCATACTGTGAGGTGAAGTTGCCTGCCTTGACTGCTGCCCTGCAAGCCATAGAATGATATATCCAATCAAGCTTTTCGGGCATAAGTGTTTTTATATTATTGGCAAGATAACCTGCCAATTCGATAACGATATCATTAAGATTCTCATCTGCCAGCTGAGGCGGACAAGCGCTTAGCTTTATACATCTGTCACCAAAATCAGAAATATCGTATCCGGCATCTGCAAGTAACTCTAAATTATCTGTAACAGCAGAATATTCATCTGCGGATAATGTTACAACAACAGGTACAAGCATCATCTGTGATTCGCCGACACCTCGTGTTTTGAAATCCTCAAACAAAATCCGCTCATGGGCAGCATGCTTATCAATAAGAACCATTTTATTATCAAGCTCTGCAATGAGGTATGTATTAAAAGCCTCGCCTATGTACCTGAACTCTACACCCGGTTTTTCAACAATGGATGTGGGTGCAGCTTCAACAGACTTTACAACAGCAGTATCATTAACAGATACATCATCAGTTGGCTTAACGGCATCAACAGTCACTTCAACAACAGGTTCAATGACAACAGGTGTTTTATCAACTGTTTTTTCAGTAGTTATTGTGACATTATCCGAAACAATCTTGATATCCGGCTTCATATACGAATCCTTCAAAAAATCAAGTTGTTTTTCCTCACCCTTACGTGGTGATGCAACAATATCTTCATTGCCCGTAAGAGGTTTACCGAACTCCTTAATAACAAAAGCACGTTTGGGCTCTTGCACCGTTGGAGTAACCTGAGTAATTTTCAGTTGTTCGCCCTTATCTGCAGGTGCAACAAAAGCCTTACCTGTTGTAAAAGTAGCCTGAGGACGGGATTTATCGGAGGTTATTGCAGAAAGCGTACTATTATATACAGCTTCAAACACTCGTTTTTCATCATAAAAACGGACCTCAGTTTTTGCAGGGTGAACATTAACATCAACAGTTTCAAAGGGCATTTTCACAAATAAAACACACGCCGGAAACTTACCCACCATAATAGAATTTTTATAAGCCTGTTCCAACGCACTTAAAAACAGAACACTTTTTACGTATCTGCCGTTTACAAAAAAAGTCTGCATTGAACGACTGCCTCTGCCGGCGCTGGGTTTTGTGACAAAACCTTCAACAATAATTCCGTTGTGTTCACCGGATACCGGTAAAAGCTGTGAAGTGAATTCCTTGCCGAAAACTGCATATATTGCAGATTTAAGGTTACCGTCACCGGGGGTCTGAAAAGCGATCTTACCATCCCGTATAAATTTAAAGGCAATACCCGGATTTGAAATTGCAATTCTTTCAAGAAGAGATGCGATATAGTTGCCTTCCTGGACATCCTTTTTAAGAAATTTAAGGCGTGCAGGAATATTGTAAAACAAATCCTTTACAACAATAGTTGTCCCTACTGGCGAACCGACATCATCTATAAGAATCTCCCTTCCACCCTCAATAACATAGCGTGTGCCAGTTTCAGCATCATCAGTGCAGGTCATAACATCAACCTTGGAAACGGCACAAACAGAAGCAAGTGCTTCACCGCGGAAGCCGAGAGTGGATATTGCATCAAGATCTGTTACAGAAGTAATTTTACTTGTAGCGTGGCTTATGAATGCCTTGCGGATATCATCACGATGGATTCCGCAACCATCATCTGTTACCCTAAGAAAGGTTTTACCGCCGTTTTTAATTTCAACAGTAACCTTACGGGCACCTGCATCAATAGAATTTTCAACAAATTCTTTTATAACAGAGGACGGACGCTCAACAACCTCGCCAGCTGCAATTAAATCTGCTATTTCTTTCGATAAAACATTTATGCGAGACATTAAGCGCCCCCCTTTCAACAAATTATCAGATATTATTAGCGTCCTTTTGAAGCTCAAAAAGAACTGTCATAGCCTCTATAGGCGTAAGTGTGTTAACATCTATATTTTTAAGCTTTTCAATAATTGAGTCCGAAGCACCTGAGGTAAACGAAAGCTGAAGCTCATCCTCCTCGGGTGTTTTGTCAACTACATTTTTAGTCATATTTACAGGCACCTGTGACTCCAATGTTGCAAGAATCTTCTTGGCATTTTCAACAACAGGCTTGGGAACACCTGCAAGCTTGGCAACCTCAACACCGTAGCTACCGTCTGCAGGACCTTTGACAATACGTCTGAGGAAGGTAATATCGTCACCTCGTTTTTTAACAGAGGTGTTAAAATTATTTACGCCCTCAATGGTATCCTCAAGCTCTGTGAGCTCATGGTAGTGGGTTGCAAAAAGTGTCTTGGCACCAATTCTTTTTTTGTCAGCCGTATATTCAAGCACAGCTCTTGCAATACTCATACCGTCATAGGTTGAGGTACCTCTGCCGATTTCGTCAAAAACAATAAGGCTTTTGGATGTGGCATTCTTTAATATATCGGCAACCTCGGTCATTTCAAGCATAAAGGTTGACTGACCTGCAGAAAGATCGTCCGATGCACCAACCCTTGTAAAAATACGGTCAACAATACCGATTTTGGCACTTGATGCAGGAACAAAACTGCCGATTTGTGCCATAAGAGTAATAGTTGCAACCTGGCGCATATATGTAGATTTACCTGCCATATTGGGTCCTGTGATTATTGCAGTACGATTACCGCGACAATCAAGGTGTGTATCGTTCGGAACAAAGGGCGCACCGTCGAGCATAAGCTCAACAACAGGGTGCCTGCCGTTTTCTATGATAATTTCATCAGATGTATCAACAACAGGTCGGGTATAGTTGTTGTTTACAGCAGTATAGGCAAGAGAGCAAAGTGCATCAAGATTAGCAACGGCACGGGCTGTAATTCTGACACGCTCAAGCTGCTCTGCTATTTTGTTACGAATACCTGAAAAAATCTCAAATTCAAGTCTGACAATACGCTCCTGTGCACCGAGAACCTTAGATTCAAGCTCCTTAAGCTCCTGAGTTATATATCTTTCGGCATTAGCAAGAGTCTGCTTGCGTATGTAGTGCTCAGGAACCAAATCCTTGAAGGAATTGGTTACCTCAATATAGTAGCCAAAAACTCTGTTATAGCCGATTTTAAGCTTCTTAATACCGGTTTTTTCCTGCTCCTGCTGTTCAACAGCAGATAAATAGCCCTTACCGTTATTTACAATATCGCGCAATGTATCAAGCTCTTCATTGTAGCCTTCGCGAATCATACCGCCATCACGTACGGTGAGCGGTGGGTCATCGCAAATCGATGTGGAAATAAGTTCATATACATCCTCGAGCAGGTCAATATCGTCGTAAATACCGGAAAGCATTTTTGATTCGGCAGCAGACAATGCAGATTTAATACTACCCAATTGCTCAATTGTACGGCTAAGGGTACGCAACTCTTTGGCATTGGCAGAGCCATAAACAATGCGTGTCATAATACGCTCAATATCGAACATATCCCCAAGATAGCTCATCAATGAATCAAGCAGGATTGTATCTGCAGTCAGTTCCTCTACAGAATTCTGCCTTAAAATAATTGATGTATAATTAATCAGAGGCTGCTCGACCCAGCTACGCATAAGACGTTTGCCCATGGCAGTCTTGGTGTGGTCAAGAACCCAAAGAAGACTCCCCTTCTTTTCACGACGAAGCTGAGTTTCTGTAAGCTCAAGATTACGCCTTGCAGATAGATCAAGGGTAAGAAAACTATTTTCGTTATAAAAATCAACTTCATTTATATTATCAAGGTCATTTTTTTGAACACCTTTAAGATATTGCAAAGCAACACCGAAGGAATACAAAAGAGACACGTTATTTTCAAATTCAGTTTTACTGTCATTATCAGTTATATAGGAATAAACAAGCTCTGTAAGTGCGTCAATATCATAATCCTTTTCAGAAACAACCTGATAATCAACACCTAATCTGTCTTTAATAAATTTTAAAACAGAGGAAACAGATGCGGCATATTTATTCAAAATAACCTCACTGGGGTTATAACAGCCTAATCTGTTAAGAATGTGGGAAACTGCATCTCCCGAACGGGCGCAGTCAAGGTGAACCTCACCTGTTGAAATATCAATAAACGCAAGACCGCAGGTTTTGTCAGACAAAAAGACGGATGCAAGGTAATTGTTTTTACTCTCATCCAGCATATTACTCTCAATAACAGTACCCGGAGTAACAATCCTTACAACATCACGCTTAACAATACCCTTGGCAGTAGCAGGATCCTCAACCTGCTCACATATTGCAACCTTATAGCCACGGCTCACAAGCTTTGCAATATAAGAATCAGCGCTGTGGAAAGGAACGCCGCACATAGGTGCGCGCTCCTCCTGGCCACAATCTCTGCCTGTAAGAACAAGTTCAAGCTCCTTTGACGCTGTCTTGGCATCCTCAAAGAACATTTCATAGAAGTCGCCAAGACGGAAGAACAAAAGAGTATCAGGATAATTCTGTTTTATTTGGAAATATTGTTCCATCATCGGAGATAGTTTAGCCATTTTTTACCTCAGCCTCTGAATAAAATTAAAAATTAGTGGCACCCGCCGCAGCTGTCGCAGCTACCGCCGCAATGATGCTCCTGCTGGGGTGTGCAGGTTGCAGGGTCCTGACCGTCAATACAACAAGCGAGAATACCCATAATCTCGTTCATCATATCATCAACTGCAGTTTTTGCTGACTCAAACTTAACCATATTGCCGTTAAGCATAATCTCACGGTAAGTTTCTTCAAACTCTTTTGCAAACTGCTCCATTTTTGCAGCATCTGCTTCTTCGCCCTTAGATGCCTCGTTCTGATAGTTGAGCTGAACAAGGTTAATTTTACCGATAAGCTCATTGAGTGCATCGTCTGCCTCATTAGCTTTTCTTGCAGCCTCGTACTCTTTGTAACGTGCATCCTCCTGGATTGCAGCGCCAAGCTGTCTTGTAAGTTCAATTACTGTCATTTTTGTGTACTCCTTAAAATGTATTTGAATTTCAACAATGAAACATTGTTTATAAAGTTAATTTGCCTTTGCGGCAATTTCCTCCTGAACCCTCAAAAGCTCCTGAAAGCGCTTTGATTTTTCTGCTTTCGGAGTAGGGTCAGGCATCTCAGCAGCAGGAGTTCCCTTGCGTGGTGAGTATATAAAGGTAAACATCGAGCCATACTCAACCTCTTTAACAAGTGAAACGGTATCAAGGAACTCCTCGTAAGTTTCCCCGGGAAAACCTACAATAATATCAGTTGTTAAATCAACACCCGGAATGCGCTGTTTTGCATACTCCACAAGCTCCATATACCGTTTGCGGTCATAGTGCCTGTTCATAGCCTTAAGAATACGGTCGTTACCTGATTGAACAGGCAAATGAAGATGACCGCAAAAATGCTTGGATTCCGCAAGAACATCGATAAGCTCAAAACTACAGTCCTTAGGGTGAGATGTCATAAAATCAAACTCAAAATCCCCTTCGAGATCATCAAGCCTGCGCACAAGCTCCGGGAATTGAACATTGAAGTCACAGCCCTTACCGTATGAGTTTACATTCTGACCCAAAAGTGTAATCTTTTTGTACCCCTCGGAAAGCAACTGCTTTGCCTCGTCAATTACAGTATCAGGATGACGACTGCGCTCCCTGCCCCTAACATACGGTACAATGCAGTATGAGCAGAAATTGTTACAGCCATACATTATCGGTAACCAGGCATTTTCACCGCTATCCCTCGAAGATGGCAGACCTTCTGCAATAACACCCTCACTGTTATCAATACAGAAAACGCGTTTTTTAACTGACAGGACCCTGTACATAAGTTCAGGCAATCTGTGTGTTACATGTGTACCGAAAACAAGATTAACAAAGGGATAGCTATTCTTTATTTTCTCAGCAATATGCTCCTGCTGCATCATACAACCGCACAATGCGATTATAAGCTCAGGTTTTTCTTTTTTCAGCTTTTTGATGGCACCCACATTACCGAAAACCCTGTCCTCTGCGTGCTCGCGTATGGCACAGGTGTTATAAAGAATCAAATCAGCGGTATTGATATCATCAGTAAGCTCATACCCCATCTCAACAAGCATCCCCTTAAGATGCTCGCTGTCAGCAACATTACCCTGACAGCCGTATGTGTGAACAAACGCACGCGGTAAGCGTTCAGAAAACCTTGCGGAAAGAATTATGCTTACTTTTTTTGTAAATTCTTTTTGTTTATTTAAATCAGCAGAGCTGACAAAAACATTGTTCTGCAATATTTAAAATCACCTTAACTTAAAAAAGTATACTGTTGAGCCAACCCAACACGTCAAAATAAACATTTTCCTTGCAGTCCTCGTTGAGAATCTCGTGACGGCAACAGGGGTAAATGATTATCGTGGGATCAATTCCAACCTCAACAAGGGAATCGCAACAAGCGATGGGACCCTTACCCTTCATACCGACAGGATCAAGAGCACCTGCAATAATCATAACGGGTAAATCCTGCGGCAATGTAGCAGGCCACATTTTATCACTTGCAAGAATACCTATAGATGCAAGATCACGGATACCTGCTAAGGAAAGCTCGCAACCGCAGAGCGGGTCAGCGCGATATCTCTCCACATTCTCTTTATTAACAGAAAGCCAATCAAGATCTGATGTCTTATCCTGAACAGAAAGCGATGAGAACTTGTTGAGCATTGATGCTAATGTGCTGTTTACTGTACGAGGACCGAATTTTTCTGTAACCTTATCGAGTGTATCAATAAAGAAATCAAGACCTGCAGGAACCTGTGCTGTACCGCACAAAATGAGACCTGAAAGTTCAGAACCGAAGGTGCTTGCATAAACACGGGCACAAAGAGAACCCATACTGTGACCAAAAAGGAAGTAAGGTAGGTCGGCATAACGTCTGTGCATTATTGTATAAAGAATATGCATATCATCAACAAAACGACGATAGCCTTCCTTCTCGGCAGTAAAGCCCAAATCAGCCTCACTCTCTACGGACTTGCCGTGACCGATATGGTCATTACCGCAGACAACAAAACCCTTGGATGCTAAAAATCTTGCAAAATCGTCGTATCTGTCAATATGCTCACTTACACCGTGGGCAATCTGAAAAACAGCTACGGGTGCAACCTGATCATCAACCCAGATAAGGGTATGTATTTTATTGACACCGGTTGAAGAATTAAAGTATGCTTCCTTCTTAACAATCGCCATAAAATTACCTCCGAAAAAGTGATAAAACAGCCAAAAGGCAACAATCACCCATAATCACATTTAATATATCATAAAAGACTGTTTTTTTCAAGATATATCAGTATATTATTTACAGCAAAATTAACAATATTTAGTAAAATATTGTTGATACGGACCCATATAATGTACTTTACAGGCATAAAAGGTGTATTTCACTTGAATTTAATCAAATAATGTGTTAAACTAACAAAAGTTATATCTTATTTTTCGGAGGATATGTTATGAACACGGAATTCAACACCAACTCAAAAGCCATTATCATAGGCATGACCGACACAGGTGAAAAGCTGCCTGCCGCATCCGGCAGAATATCTACCCAGCCCGGTACTGCCCTTGAAATACTTGAATTGTCAAAGGATGCCGTTAAAAACGCAAATCTTATTTCTAAGGTTACACGCTCCGGCCACACTTCCACGGTGGAGCACACTGTTTTTAACCTTGCATTCCAGAATGTTTCTGTGCTTGTTGAACAGTTTGTTATAGAATTCCGACTTGCTTCCTTTACTGTAAAATCAAGACGTTATGTTGATTTTGCAAAGCTCGGTTATTATATTCCTCACTTTGAATCAAAGGCAATTCAGGATAAATACATAGCACATATGGATTACCTTTACGGTGAATATGAAGCTCTTATTAATGCAGGTATACCCAAAGAGGACGCACGTTTCCTCCTGCCCTATTCACTCTACAGCAACTTCTACTGCACACTCAATGCCCGCGAGCTTATAAATATGCTTTATGCCATGATTTACGGCAGAGGCTCACAGTTCGCAGAAATCAAGGCTTTAGGTGAATCTCTTCTTGAGCAGGCACGTCATATGACTCCCGGTATTTTCACAGACTTTGAAACAAGACGTCCCGGCTTCCAGGATGTCCCAAAATTCAATTATAAGCCTGATTTAGAGCTTATTAAGTCACAGGAGCCTGTTGAGCTTCTGAGCTACACCCCCGACGCCGCAAAGGCTATTTCACGTTTTGCTCTTATTGAAAGCTGTAACCTTCCCACAGCACAGGTTGAAGAAATTATTTCGGACGAAAATGAATGTGCAAAAATCATTAAAGAAATAATTTCATCCAAAAGACAGCGTGCTCTCGAGGCAGCTACATTCACCTTCCGCATAAATAATGTTTCACTCTCCTGTCTTACACACTTTGCAAGACACAGAATGCAGTCAATCGGTATTCCTGCCCTTACTCTCACAGACAGAAAAAGGCACATCTTACCTGAAACAATTGCAATGAAGGATGAGCTTAAAGACAGATACTGCCTTGCATTTGAAAAAACAGCAGAGCTTTATGAAGAGTTCAAAAATGCAGGTATTTGCGAGGAATTGCTTGCTTATGTACTGCTCAGCGGTAACACACTTGATATTGTTACCACAATAAACGGCAGGGAGCTTTTACTGTTTATGAAGCTCCGTTCCTGCAACCGTGCACAATGGGAAATACGTGATTTTGCAATTGATATGCTTAAAAAGCTGCGTCAGGCAGATAAAACCGTATTTGACTTTTACGGACCAAGCTGTTATGTCGGCAAATGTACTGAGGGTCCCATGACCTGCGGTAAAGCAGTTGAAATAAACGAATTTTTCAGTAAATTATAAACGCACAATAAATTAACCGCCCGAGATTCTCGGGCGGTTTATATATATATCAGAGTATATTCTTTATATATTTTCTACAGGCAATTTAACAGTAACCTTAAACAAATCACCATCAATCACAATTTCCAGACTTCCGTTCTGAAGTTTGCACAAATCCTTTGCAATGGAAAGTCCAAGACCATTTCCTTCCTTGGTACGGGACTCGTCACCTCTTACAAAGCGCTCTGTCAGCTCATTTGCAGAAATATTCAACTGCTCCTTTGATATATTTTTGAGTTCAAAGCATCCGTATCCGTCCTGTTGATAAACAGTAGCATAAACTCTTGTATTCGGTGCTGAATATTTACGCGCATTACTCATCAGATTTGAAAGAACACGATATGTCTTTGTACTGTCGGTACAAACAATAACAGGTGTATCAGGTTCATTGAACTTAACCTCATTACGATTTTTATCAAAGTCAGGTGTAAACTCAACAATCGCCTGTACAGTAAGCTCACACAAATTCAAATTCACCTTATTTAATGTTACGTTACCCGTAGAAACCTTTGAAGCTTCAATTAAGTCTTCAATCAGATGCTTAAGCTTAATAGACTGTGTATTAATTGTTTCAATGTACCCCTTTGCCTGTTCGTCATCAATATTGCAGTTACTGAGTAAATCTGAATAGTTGATAAGTGATGTAAGGGGTGTTTTTAAATCATGAGAAACATTGGTAATAAGCTGGGTTTTCATCTGTTCTTTTTTCACAGCATCTGCTATGGCCTGATCAAGCTTAGCCTTAGATACACTGAGATTATCGGATAACATCAAAAGTGATGTTGCCACCTTACGCTTATCATCAAAATGAACTTCCCGATTTTCACCTGAAGCAACAATAATTTTATCAAGATTAATAAAATACCTTGCAAGACAAAATGCAACCGCAGCATTAAACACGACACCCACAATTATGAAAACAAAAAAGATGTGATCAAGAGTGAGATAGGTCAGAATTACAAGACCTGCATTTATTATGATGTATGCAAGAATCAAAAGTATTGCCTGTACCTTAAAGGCCTTTGGCTTGTATCTGAATACTTTAAAAATCCTTTTAAACGCACGAATAACAAGGCGAGCAATCTTGTACATAAGAGTATTTTTAAATACAGAGTTGCCTGCTTTTTTCTGTCTGACAAGAGATGCAATCCATTCCGTTAATACCGCAAAAACAATAAATACACCAAAACCAATGTAACGGAAAAGTTGACGTAATACTCCGTATTCATCCAAAAAATCAATAAGCAAGTATATCACAGTGCTTCCGTACAAACCGATTAAAGCCCCTGAAATCACAAAATGAATATCATTCGGCAGTTTATCAATGAAATACAAATCAGCCTTCTGCAACGGATTTTTAACACCAATAAGGTGCAACCACATACAAAGCAGTA
>JAZULH010000014.1:0-26535 GCA_045602985.1 Acutalibacteraceae bacterium
TTTGATTTTGGTTTCACGAATTTTTTTCGGAACATTATATACATACAATATTTTATCAAGAGCTTCTGCTATTCGCGTTTCAAGAGGAATATCCTCATCAAGACTCATAAGAGTTGCATATTCTATGCCCGAAACTAAAACCTCTGCTTCTGCGAATTGTTCGTCCGTCCAGCGTTTGCAATATTCTTTATAAACCTCTTTTGAGCGTTCAGTGTCGTTTTCACGAATTATTTTTAGTGTTACAGGACTTTGGTAGGAAGAAATAAAGAAATCCTTTGCAACAGGATTGCTTTCGCAAGCCGATGCCATCGACACAAGCTCAAGGCAAACTGCCATTACCGAGCTTATTCCGTCCTCTGCTTCATCCTCTATGAGCTTTCGTTGAAATTTGCAAAGTGCATTAACGAGAACACTTAACAAATCGTCCTTGGTGGGATAGTAGTACGTTATATTACCTGTACTCATACCCAGCTCCTTCGCCAGGTTTTTAATTGAAGTTTCGGAATATCCTTTTCTCCAAATTATTTCAGTTGTCTTTTTAATTATTTCTGCCCTTGTTTTTATTGATTTTGATATTACCATAAATCTCCTTTAGCAACCTTGCTATTCCACTTTTTCTGTATTTTAGCACGGTTGCAAAAAAAATACAATACCTTCAAGAAAGTTTTTGATATTTTTTTCATTCTTTTGCCACAAGAAGCTTTACCCCCGTTTGTTAAAACCATACTGTAAGTTTTTTACGCTTTTACACCTCGTTTCCCGTGTTTTATATGCTTGTTTATTTCCGCAAAATTTTTGATTAAAAGATACGTGGTTCAGGAAGTAAAAATCGAATTTATTGATAAAGACGCAGGCTACGGAATATTATTAACCTCCGTAATAAATAAAAAAACAACCCCGCTTGTAATACGGTGTTACCGAATACAAGCAGGGTTAATATACTTAGTGAATTAGCTGTAAAATACCTCTATGATAAAAACTTTTGCAGATATGTTTAAGCAGTTTCGTTTTCCTTGTGGCGTTCTTCACGCATTTTTTCAAGGTCGCGATACATCTGCTCTTTCTTTTCGCCTTCTATATCATAAGATGTTTTGAGGATAATTGCCTTGAGAACATTGGAAAGTGTATAACCGAAGAGAAGGAATGCAAGAATCTTAAGGCAGGTATCAAGATATGTAGGTTGAGCCTGCATTGTTTTAACCAGATCTCCTTCTGCTGATGACATATAGCCTGCCCAAGCGAGCATATACGGTATGGCAAGGTCCTTGAGATAATTACAAGCAGAGTTGACCCAACCGGGAATAATACCTTGAACAGCTTCCATTCTTTCACCGGTCTGCCATTCAAGATAATCATAGAATTCAACATCGAAATGGGATTTTGAAAGCTCCTGAATACCGATACCGATACCAAAAATGAAATAGAATACATAGAAGAATATACTGTTCCAACCGGTGAAGAACATTATACCAAACTTTGCCTCAACAAAACAGATTGCAAAAAGAATACCTGCCGAAATAAGAGAATATGGTCCGCAGAATTTAAGCAGCTTTGTAGGCTCATGCTTCTTTGAAAGCTTTGTTGCAATAAGGTTGCCTACAACTGTACCCACGGCAGTCGGAAGTGTAAGAAGAAGGTTTTTTGATGAACCTACTGTTATTGCAGCAAGGTAGGTTGACATTTTACCAAGCATAGCAAAAGCATTTACCCATTGCATAAAATGGAATGCCCGATAGTTTTTATGCTTGAACAAAGTTAACAGAGATTTTGAAACCTTGACCTTCTGCTTCTGCGGTAATTCTATTCTCTCCTTACAGAAAAGAGCACACATAAGATTACCGAAAGCGGTAATAGCCGCAGCAACAAGAGCTAATGTCATATACATCTTGTTTTTGTCATCGCTGAAAATTCCGTAAACAAAGGTTGCAATATATGCTCCGCCGTAGCCAATATAATAGGATAACTGCCAGATTGTTGCAACATTTTTCTTTTCCTTGTGGTTTGGAGAAATAACCTGCACAATGTTCTGACCTGCATTGTTAAAGGCGTTGAATACGGTCTGACAGCAGGCTATACCGTAACGGAAAAGAGTCATCTGCTGAACAGTCCAGCCTTCAGGAACGTAGAAGTACAATGCAGTAAGAGCGAATACAGGAATAAGGCATATGATATACCAATGACGGTATCTGCCCCAAGGAGTTTTCCATTTCTGAATAATTATACCTGAAACAGCGCCAATTACTATGCCTAAAATAGTTATAAGTGTTGTCTGGACTGCAAGAATACTTGCAATTTCGTCAGAATTTACTCCCACCGGACCGTAATAAAGCTCATGCAGGAAAGCTGCTGCAAGAGAGCCTGTAAGGGTTGTTCCGAACATACCGCCGATTCTTGATAGCATTACGCAGAAATACTCAAATTTTGAAATATATTTACCCTCGCCGTGAGCAAGAGCATTTTGAGGAATTTCGGTAGCAGACGTTTTTCCGTTTTTGGACATTACATCATCTCCCAAACTGTATTTAGTTAATTTTAACATAAAATCGGATGAAAAACAATAATTTTCGTATAAATATAACTCGAACCGCAAATAAGAATTGAGTACCTTTTGGAAAGGTTCTCGGTTGGCTTACGCAGTATTTTATTGTCCAGTTTTCAATCGATTCAGCGTTAAAGCTTGCATACGCTCTTCCGACATCAAAAATCATGTAGGAGAATATCTGGCGTAAGCAGGATATCCGAAATACACAAGCCCTTGCAAAAAGCGCCGGGCTTGCCCGTAAATACTATCCTGAGGGCAGGGTTTTCTTCGACCCGAAGATTGTTGCAGCTTACATAGCAGACTTTGGCAATGACCAATAATTAAATGTTTCGGAAAGGCTCAAACCACATAAAACAATATGAATCAAGGGGTTCCTGCAGGCATTATCCTGTAGGAACCCCTTAAACAATGTAAAAAATATGATTTTTTACAACCTTTTTCTTTTTTGCCCGGAAATTACACTCCGTACAATATATGCAAATTGCGAATGTGACCGTCTGTAATTTTGTTATTGACGGAATAAGCGTGTCCTTCAAGCTCTGTACCCAAATAGGTTGTAAGCTCCTGTGTGCGGAGTTCATCTGCAATCTGACTGCAGATATCCTCTATCACCATAACCTTTTCCATTGCCTGCTCATCAGTATTTCCGTTTGATATCAGATACTCCAACCTGTCGTAGAGCTGACTTAACAATGGTAAATCACGTAATGCTCTGAAGCACCATTTATAATACGGAATATATGCCCTGTTCAATAAAAAAACAGCATTAAGAGTGCTTTTTACAAACTCGGCAGCCGCCAGCTGTGCGGCGGCAGTTTCACCACGACCTATACAGCGATTATAATTATACTGCCCTGCTTGCGCCATATTCAGCAAATTGCCTGCAAGCTTTTTCAAGCGCACATTGTCAGGCAAATATGATAAATCCTGCCTTATGCGTGTAAATTCCCCTGAATCATCACGAAAAATCCTTCCGTTGGTCACCTCGGCAAGACTTTGTTCAGGAACCAAAAACCAATCTTTATCACTTAATCTGCCGTCAGGTGCACCAACCCTTGCGGCAAAAAAATCGCTTATCCTGATAACTCCGTGCCGTTTTCCGCCTACAGGGTCCGAAAGACTGCGTGTGTACCCCATAAACTCCCTCGGCAATTTTGAGTAGGCACGCTCCAATTCAAAAAAGGTTTTATTGTCAACAATACCTTCATCCGGAACAAAAATGCAGAAGCCCGGTTCAAAATCGTGGTCTCGGGATATTTCATCATCATAGCCGAAGCACTCTGAACCGCTACCCGCAAGCCCAACCGCAACTAAGCCGACAACACCGGGAAAGTCCTCTTCAAGCATAGGTACTCCGTATTGTTCATAGAACTGCTGTGATAGCTCAAGACCCTTCATATATCCTCCTTGCCCGTTGGGCTAACTCCTCACCATAAAAAAATCTGCCGTAATACATAAAAACAGATGCACACTTTTCGCATACAAAGGCGTAATTACCGTCTCTGTTTTGATAACCCTCCAAAAGCTCCTGTGCCTTATCAAGATAATTATCAATTTCCGAGCATGCTTGCAAAAGACCCTTATCCGCTTCCGCGGCATTTGCCAGATTCAGATAAGTAATTGCCGCCTCCGGCTCACCATTATGGTTACTGAGCATTATTGATACTGCCTTTTCATATAGAATGTACGCCTCGGAAAACTCTTTTAAATCCACCAAAGCCAGACCCATATTGTTATAAAGTCCTGCAAGACGACTGTCATTCAAGGGAAGGTTCTGTTCATATATCCTCTGCGCCTTACGGTATAGTGGCAGACCCTTTTCCGCCATACCGAATGCCTTATACACCGTAGCGCAATTAAGGTATGTGGTGGCAGCGCCAACCTGATTTTCTGTCCCTGTTTCCCGTATTTTCCCAAGCGCCGCCTCGGCATTGCTTATAGCATAATCCCTTTTACCCAGCTTGCGGTAAAGACCCATTAACTCATTATAAAGAAGTATTTGTGTTATACTGTCATTATCCTGCAATGCTGTGTCAAGGCACTCAAGCATATACCTTTCTGCCGAAATATAATCATTCCTGTGAAGGTACTTATCAACATTATTCAAAATTTGCTCCTGTAAGCTTTTAATACAGCACCACTCCTTGCCTTTACGGTAAGTATATCACAAGAAAAAAACTATGTCTATCTGTAAAAATCTCCTCTTTAATTTTGCACAAAATAAATTTTTTGAATTATACAAAAAACATATTTACATTTCATTTCACTTTGCTATAATGTAGGCACACAATCAATATTTTACCTATACAAAGGGGTGTGTAAATTATGAATGTGATATCAAATAAACCCATTCCTGCTAAATTTGAATCTCCCCTGCAGCAAGAGCTTTGCGACGAAGAAATTCTGTTTGCGGTGGTCGGTGACCTAAATCTTAAGGGTCGTTACGGCGAATCCCTGATGGTATTCACAAAGGACAGGCTTGTAGCCTTCGATGAATGTCATAACGGTGGCTTTTACTCAATGAAATATGAGGATATAGAAACTGCCCAGGTTAAAAGGCTGTACGGTAACGCAGTTTTCAGAGTTACCCTTAAAACAGGTACCAAACGGGTTCTTTTGCGTTTTTCCTACGCAGCAGCAGAGGTTGCCGATGCGGCAGCTGTTTTTATTAACGCTGTAAATGATGGTGCAGACTGTGAGTACGAAACTGAAACGGTTAAATCCGTTTACCACAAGCAGCGTTGTTTTTGTCCCAAATGCGGCAGAAAGCTCCCGAATCCCGAGGCAGAGTGCATCAACTGTTCAGGCAAAGGCAAGCTTATTTCTAAATTTTCAAAATATGTAATACCCGAAAAGAAGGACTTATTTGTTTGTATGATTCTTTCGGTATTAGCAACAGCCTTGTCCCTTGCTCCGCCATATATAACCAAAATAATGGTGGATGATGTTATACCCTCCAAGAATACCTCAATGCTTATAACCGTGCTTGCCGCACTTCTTGGTATTTACATACTCCAATACGTAATGAATGGTTTTCGGTCATACCGTCTGCGCCTTGCAGGTGACCGAATTACACTTAACCTGAAAAAGGATATATACGAAAAGGCTCAATATCTCCCATTGGGATTTTATGATAAAATATCCACAGGCTCGGTTATTAACCGCGTTAACTCAGATGCAGGTGTTATTCAGACATTTATTATGAAAATAACACAGGAGGCCGTTGTTCAGGCCTTTACACTTGTGGGTCTTGTTATAATAATGTTTGGTATGAGCTGGAAGCTTGCACTTTTCTCACTGATCCCCGTACCTATTGTTGTGGTCGCAGGCAGACTTTTCGGAAAGATTATCGGCCCTAAGTATATGCGCCTGTGGAGGCGAAGTGCTTCAATTTCCACAGTGCTTGCAAACTCAATCCCCGGTGTCAGGGTTATTAAGGCTTTCACAAACGAATCACAAACCATCAAAAAATTTGCAAGGTACTGTGATGAATGGTACAAGGAGGACAAGAAGGTGGCAATCCCTGCCGCTGTTTTCCCGTCACTTATCACCTTTCTCGTAACCTGTGGCTCAATAGTCGTTTGGTTCCTGGGCGGTCAGATGGTTATAACAGGCAACTCGGAAATCTCCTTAGGCTTGCTTGTTTCGTTTGTGTCATATGCGAGTATGTTCTACACACCCATAAACTTTTTTGCCAATATGAGCGACTCCTACCAGAACACCCTTGCTTCGGCAGAAAAAATACTTGATATTGTGGATGCAGAGCCTGAGCACAACTTCGGCAAGGGTAAAACCTTGGAAAGAATGAAGGGCAAAATAGAATTCAAAAACGTAAACTTTGCCTTTGACCGTTCAAAAAAGGTTCTTTCAAATATAAATCTTACCATCGAGCCCGGTGATATTGTCGGTATTGTAGGCACAACAGGTTCAGGCAAATCCACCCTTATTAACCTTCTGATGCGTTACTACGACGATTATGACGGAGAAATCCTGATTGACGGTGAAAACATTAAAAACGTGGATATGAAATACTACCGCGACTCTATCGGTTATGTTCAGCAGGAGCCTATGATGTTCCGCGACACAATTTTCAATAATATCGCCTTCGGTACTTCAAATGCCCACGTTGAGCAGGTTATTCATGCGGCAGAGGTGGCAAATGCCCACGGATTTATATCCAAGCTCCCCGATGCTTATGATACTATGTTGGGCGAAAGAGGTGTAGGTCTTTCAGGCGGTGAGCGTCAACGTGTATCAATTGCCAGAGCCGTTATGAAAAACCCGAGTATACTTATTTTTGATGAAGCTACTGCCGCAGTGGACTCCGAAACAGAGCACCTTATACAGGGCGCAATTGAACGCCTTATAAGCGGCAGAACCACGCTGATGATAGCACACAGACTCTCCACATTACGAAAAGCCAACAAGATTGTTGTTGTGGATAAAGGTCAGATAATTGAGTGCGGCACACCCGAAGAGCTTTTGAAAATGAAAGGCAAATACTACAAGCTTGTGGAAATTCAGTCTATGGGTGAACAGCTGCAAAAGCGCAAGGCTGAAGAAAATTTTGAGTGAGGTGAATTAAATGCCCAGATATATTGAAGGTCCCGAGGTCAGAATAACAGAAAACGATAAAATCTTTGTGGATGTTGAGTTCTATTCGGGTGAAAAATTCACCGAGCTTGAGCTACACAGAATGTTCCCCATAACAGGACTTACCAAATACATTGCGCTATTGGACAGCGAGGGTAACGAAATTGCGGTAATCCGTAATATCCAGGACCTTTTGCCGGAATCAAAACAGGTTGTAGAAAGCTGTCTGAATGAGTATTATATGATCCCCAGAATTACCAAGTTCATTAAAATGAGTGAACGGTTCAAAATCTGGATGTGGACGGCAGAAACAGACAAAGGCATTTGCACCTTTGAAATACGTAACCACCTGACGGCAATCAAGCCGTTATACGACGGCAGAGTGCTCATCAAGGATGCCAATGACAACCGTTATGAGATTCCCGATGTTAATACCCTTGACAAAAAGAGTCTTGCTATGATTCTTCCCAAACTTTAATATTTGAAAGGATAATTACAATGAAACTTTTAATTGCTATAGTTAACAATGACGACAGCGCCGTGGTGTCATCTGCACTCACACGAGAGGGCTATACCGTTACAAAACTTTCTACCACAGGCGGATTTCTTATGGTAGGCAACACAACATTTCTTATCGGTGCCGAGGATGATACGGTAGCAAAAGCAAAAGAGATTATCAAGGAGCGTTCCCGTAAGCGTACTACTGTTACCTCCACAACCTCAGGCTTTGGCAGGGGCTTAAAAGAGGATGATTTTGAGAACGAGGTACCCGTTGGCGGAGCAATTGTATTTACGCTCGACGTTGAAGATGTTGATAAATACTGATTTGCAGAAAACAAGCAGAAATAATAAAAATTCAGGTCAAGCATCCCTCACGGGTACTTGACCTGAATTTTATTTTTATTTTAATGTCTCGCTGTTATTTAAAACCGATGTGCTGTACAAAAAAAGTACATCACAATTCTGAAATTCAACATATTTACCTACTAAATCAGGGTGAATGTAACGTATATCCACCAAGGTTATCTTGCTGTACCCTGCCGCCATAAGCGGAGCAATTGCACTTCCGAAGGAATCGCGGAAAATCACAAGCTCCTTTCCTTCAGGGGCATTATCATTTTCTATGGTAACAAGAGAAAGCGGTCCTGACAGAAAAAACTCATAAGGGTCCTTGCCATCAGCCTTTTCCCAATCATAAATACTTATTTCTTTTCCGTTTTCATAATCAAAAACTCTGCACTCTTCCAATTCTGAGTTTGTAAGATAACAAATTTTATCGTTCTTTAAGGGCAACGCATATTGACCGCTGTAAACACCCTGAAAATCCTTTTCCAGAACCTTTTCGTTGTACTCTGCAGTTACATCTGCCCCCATTTCCTCACCCAGGAGGAGAGCAACATCGGTTATTTTCTCCTGCCGCCAATGAGTGTCGGTACAGTAATAATCGCTCAGGGACAATTTTTCCGAAATATCAATATATTTAAATTCCGTAGTATTTTCCCTTAATAATCCTGCAATATCGCCGTAATCTGCGTTGGGATAGCCTTTTTGGGCGGATGTGAACTGACCCTTATGTGGTATGACTGCAATATATGGTTTGATATCTTTGTCAAACAAATACTTGTTATACACATAGTTAAACCGTTGTGCAGCATACTCTACCGACTTTTCATCGACAGGATATTCAAGCTGTGCGGCATAACCGTCAGTTACATAAATATCGTTATTTTCCCCTCGATTAAAAATGTTTACGCTGATCCACGCCTTGACCATACGCAACTCATCACGCAACGGGAATTGGTCTGTGGTATAGCTTTCAAAACCTCGGGTAAAGCTTCCCGACAAAAGTGTATCCATATTAAATTCGGGTAGCTGTGCCAATCTGCGACGCTCCCAGAGGGAAAACTCATCTGCAGGCTTAAGCCATGCAAAGAGCGAGAAGCCCATAACAAAGGATATAATCAAGGTGCTTGTTATAATATATTTCACTTTACTTTTCATATCCGCCCTCCTAAAACCTGAAATACAGGAACGGATTGAATGAACCGTCCGCAAGGTACGCAGTTGTTACGAGTAGCAAAGCTACCAGCAGCACAGGCTCCAATACACCAACAACCTGTCCGATACGCTTTTTTTTACTCAAGCCTACTGCAACATTTTTTACAAGAGGTGTAGCACCCAACACACCCGCCGCTAATGTAATACCAAAACCTTTAAGGCAGTATATAAACTCAGTTGATATAACGGGAGCATCTGTAAGCCCGAACATACCTTTAAGATACATAGCTGCCTCACCCATATCTGCGGCATTAAAAATCACAAAGCTTACAAGCACCACAAATAATGTGTACATACGGCTCAAAACCTTATTTTTTTCCAGATGCTTCAACAAAAGCATTTTTTCAACAACGAGAATTACCGCAAAATACAATCCCCACACGACAAAATTCCAGGCGGCTCCGTGCCAAAGACCCGTAAGAAGCCACACAACGAATATGTTAAAAAAGTGGCGCGGATAAGATACCCTGTTACCACCGAGGGGGATATACACATAATCTCTGAACCAGGAGCCAAGGGAAATATGCCACCTGCGCCAGAACTCTGTTGCACTTTTTGAAATATAAGGGTAGTTGAAATTTTCAGAAAACTCAAAGCCCATTATTCTGCCCAGACCTATTGCCATATCCGAATAGCCCGAAAAGTCATAATAAACCTGTAACGCAAACGATACGGCGTATAGCCAATAAAACAGCACAGACTTATCGTCGGAAACTTTAAAGGTACTGCACAGCTCACCCAGTACATTGGCAATAAGCACCTTTTTGGCAAGACCTGCCACAAAACGCCTGCTGCCTGATGCAAAATTACGGAAGCTGTGTGTTCGCTCCTTCAGCTGTTTTTCAATATCTGCATAACGCACAATAGGCCCTGCTATCAATTGCGGATACATAGCAATATATGAAGCAAGGCTTATAAAATTTTTCTGTGCAGGAACACTACCGCGATACACATCAACAATATAACTTAGTATCTGGAAGGTGTAAAAACTGATACCTACCGGCAGAGCAATATTCAAAAGACCTACCGAAAGCCCTGTTACCCTGTTGAAATTTTCTACAAAAAAATCAGCGTATTTAAACAGGGCAAGAAAGCCTATGCACAAGGTGACGGATACAACAAAAACCGCCTTGGCAATCTTTTTGTGAGAAAAAGCCTCAATCAACAGACCGGCTGTATACCCGATTATGATTGAGGCAATCATCAACAACAAAAACTTGGGCTCGCCCCACCCGTAAAAAACAAGGCTTACTGCAAGCAAAACTGCATTTTTAAATTTACGGGGAGCTGCAAAGTAAAGTATCAGTGCACAGGGTAAAAAGTAATACAAAAACGGTATACTCGAAAAGACCATATACTCTTCTCCGTCTGTGCTTTATTTTCCTTATTGTGCAAGAGGCTCCTCAACGCTGAGTACCGCATCTGCACCATAAACCTCTGTCATTTTTGTTTTTAAGGTGTTAATAGCATCTGTATTACCGTATGCCGCAACAACATAATCACCCACATTGTAAATAACAAGTGTGTCAGGGAAGCCACACATCCACTGTGTGCTCTTGATGCTGTCCTTAAGTGATGTTACAAATGCATCAGCCTGTGCAGAATCCTTAAGGTGGTATGCTGCAGCGGTAAATGTGTTTGCATTCATTGCGTGGATAATTGTAGCTGCCTCATCTGCAAGGGCAATGTTATCCTCTGCAATATGAAGTGTTGCTACTGCATTTTCGGTATCTGCAAGGTTAAATAAACCTGCGGCACCATCAACAGGATTTGAAAAATCGCCGCCCATAACAGGGAACTTTTCTTCCTCTGCCAAGGTTGACCAAACACTGTCAAGCAATGCAACAGATGACTCAACTGTTACCTTGTTTTCATCAACCTCTTCGGTATTGCCGCCACAAGCAACCAGGGACAACACTATAACTACTGCCATTAATGCGAATAAAATTCTCTTTTTCATTTTTAAACTCCTTTGTTTTTATACAATCGGGTAAATACAAATATATTATTACCCATTTGTTTTGAATTTTACAGGCCTTTCAGTTGTGGCAAGGATAAAATCCAAACCACGCTCTGCACATTTTTTAATAAGCTTGTGCCTATTAAAAAAGGATGGTGAAAGAGCTTGCTTTTTTATAAAATCCGTAAAACTCGGTGTACATTTAAAACCGATTTTCACAGCTTTACCCTTAAAATCAATACTGATATACTGTGTGGAAAGTGTATTTATGGGCTTTACAACGGCTTTGAGAATACCGTTTTCCGTATAAGCATACGCCCATATTTTGTATACATACCCTTTTATTTCACATTCGGATAACCGGGGATTGCCATCAAGTCCGCAGAAAACAGTTACCTTATCCTCTTCCTCATACCAGGTGATGTCCAAAGCACCGTCAGACATATTAAAGGAAACATTGTTCAGATTGCTTTTTGGCCTTTTGGCAAAGCTACAGGTAAGGCTCCTCGGGATAATGCTCTGAGGGAACATCACCCCTGCAACAACATCGGAAAGTCTTGTTATGCGGTACACTCTGTTATTGTTAACCCGTGGCATATCCTTACACACAACAGGCTTAACGCCCCGTGCTTGCAGATACTGCTCCAGCAGTTGTTTATCCTCAGGTGTTGACTCACCGTCAAAAGCCTTTATCAGAACCTCCTCTGCAAGGCGACTGTTAACCCCCTCTTCAAGGCAGCAGTTAAGACTTACAACAACAGCATCAAACTGCGGTATATAAGAGATAAGCTGACCAAACATTCCCGTCATACTGAAAATGTTGTTTTTTATCCAGAAAAGGTATCCGTAGCCCTCTTGGTTTTCACCCTCGTTTTTAAATTCCACCTGAATTTTAGTCGCCTCACGGCACCAGAATTCAGGTATAACCTGTTTACCGTTATACATTCCGCCGTCTGCATAACAACGGCAGATTTTTGCAAGGTCACGGGCTTTCAGGTAGCACCCTGTACCTCCTATACATTCCCCGAGGGAATTTGTTTCCCAAAATGGTGTATCTATTCCCAACGGCTCAAAAAGACGGGGCTTCAGGTACTCTGTAAGAGTTTGTCCCGAAAGTCTTTGTATGACTGATGCTACAATGTGTGCATCGTTATTGCTGTATAAAAAACCTTCCTTTTTCCTGAAGGGTGCCCTCATAAAAATCTCGTTGTAATCCCCTGTCATATTCTGCAAGAAGGTAAATTCCTTATTGCTCTGCATAGTAAGAACAGACCTGAATGTCAGATTATCCCACTTATCACTCCTGCAGCTTCTGTATTCAGGAAAAAGGGGCTGTATTTTACTGTCAAGACTTATAAGACCCTCTGCCACAGCGAAGCCTGCGGCTGTTGACACAATGGACTTTGTTACTGAAAACAACGTGTGCGGCATTTGTGCCGAATAGGGTGAAGCATACTGTTCAAAAACAATATCCTCTCCCTGCATAATAAGCAGGGCGTGGTTTTCAATACCTGACTCCTCCTGCTTTTTAAGGTATTCTAAAATATACCTTGCAGAAAGCTCCTTAGCCACATTTACACCCCCACATACATCTTATAATCAATATACCATATCCTCACCCGTTTGTCACCACTTTGCCACTTGATTTTCAATATATTTACATTTATAATCAAACAAACGAGATAATATATTGAAAAAACTGTACAGAAACAGAGGTTTTGGTATGAAAAAGCTTGGCAGGCAGGTGCTGTTTATCGGCACATCCGAGAACAATCCACGAAACGGTGAAGGCTCCTTTATAAAGCTGAAAAACGGAAGCATCATGTTCGGTTATTCCGAATTTTCAGGCAATGACAGTTGCAATGATGATGCCCACGCACAGATTGTTACAATCACATCATCAGACAACGGTGAAACCTGGGACAATAAGCGGACTTTATTTGTTAAGCCCGAAAACAAGGTCAATATAATGAGCCTTTCGTTTACAAGAATGAACAACGGGGATATTGGAGCCTTTTATATACTTAAAAATACTGACGGCACAGATAACATAGTAATGAGGCGTTCACAGGACGACGGCGATACCTGGAGCGAGCCTACCGTTTGTACAGAGTGTCTGCCTGCAGATTACTACATACTCAACAACGACAGAGTTTTTACTCTTCCCTCAGGCAGAATAGTTCTGCCTCTGGCACGGCACACAGTCCATACAGACTCCACCGATTTCCAACCCGGAGAGCTGTGCTTTATTTACTCCGATGATGACGGCATTACCTGGCAGGACACCCACACAGTACTGCCCTGTCCGCTGGAAACAATTGACGGCTACGAGGAGCCCGGGCTACACCTGTTACCTGACGGAACATTATGGTGCTATATTCGCACAAACATGGGCTTTCAGTTTGAGTGCTTCTCAAAAGACGATGGCATAACCTGGTCGGAGCCCAGGCCCAACCTTTTTTTCTCATCGCCTTGCTCGCCCATGCTTGTAAAAAGCTTCGGCAAATTCACTTTTGCGATTTTCAATCCTGAATCAGAGCATATTTTACGAGGAAGGGAAAATTCAGACCTGTGGGGACGAACCCCATACGTTTTGGCAATAAGCACCGATGGCGGTGTCACTTTCAGCGAGGAAAATATTTTTTACCTTGAGAATGACAGGGAAAACGGATACTGCTACCCTGCATTGCTTGACTGCGGTGATTATTGTCTGATCTCCTACTACCACAGCAATAATTCGGGAGTGTGCCTTAACAGCACAAAAATAATCAAAATAACACACGACGATATAACAAATGAAATCAAATAGTTAAAAGGTTCAGTACAAAACAACTGTACTGAACCTTTTTATCATATCAACATACCATTGCAATGGCCAATTTTATGCTGATTTATCCGGGATTACCCGTATTTAATAAGCGGTTCAAATTTTTTATTCAGATACTACACCTTTATTTGATGATAATGTAACCGCCTGCAGGCACAACAACCGTACCGCTGACAGCTTCACCGCTGATTAAATCAACATACTCTCTATCTGCTTCGACGGTTTTATTTTCATCCGTAAAATTCATAAGGAAAACTACTTCACCGCGTTTTCTTACAGCAATACCTTCCTGTGCCTTAACTGTTGAATCTGCAGTAATATTTAATTCAACAATCAAATCCTCACAGAAATCATCGGCAAATTCCCCATCATTTCTGAAAGCAACATAGTAGGCATTACCCTTGCCGTATGTGTTATGTGTGACGGCAGGCATACCCTTGTAAAAATCTTTGCCGTACTCACCCATAACAGATGCACCGCGGGCATGAATAATATCGCAGATATGCTCAACTGTATAATCCTTGCACTTATATGTAACATTATTTGTAATACCCTCAGGTAAAGAATCTGTTTCCTCCTGCCATATCCCGAAAACATCTTTGAGCTCGCCTGCAGGGAAGCCGCCAAGGTAACACATATCCTCTTCATCCACCATACCTGTAAGGTAAGTTGCCACAAAGCTGCCACCATTTTCAACATACTGCTGTATGCGCTCTTCGGTTCCATCCTTGAGCATATAAAGAAACGGGGCTATCACAAGGTCATATTTACTGAAATCTGCATCCATAGGCACGACATCAACCGCAATGCCTCTCTTGTAAAATGGCTCATACCATTTTATACATTCCTCATTATATTTTCTGTTTATATTATTAAATCCGCAAAAATGCTTTACTGCCCAGCCGTTCTGCCAGTCATAAACAACTGCAACCTTGCTGTTGGTGTATTCGCCCACTACATCATCAAGCTTTTCAAGATTTTTGCCAAGCCTTGCAACATCATTGAACACCCTTGTATGCTCATGACCGCAATGGTCCACAACTGCTCCGTGGTACTTTTCGTGACCGCCGCGACTTTTGCGCCATTGGAAGTACTGAACACTGTCAGCACCGTGCGCAACAGCCTGAACCGACGAAAGCTCCTGCATACCGGGCTTGGGGAGCTTATTCACATCGTGCCAGTTCACAAGTGATGGGGTGCTCTCCATCATAAAGAACGGCTGACCGCCCTTCATTGAACGGAAAGCATCGTGTACAAACGCAGTTTCTGTTGCCTCTGCCACATTTCTGCCTTTATCCCAGGCGGGGTAATTATCCCACGATACCAGGTCAAGATGCTTTGCAAAATCCTGGTAATCTATACCGTCATACAACCTCATAAAATTTGTCGTAATGGGTATGTGGGGAGTAATCTCCCTGAGAACAGAAATTTCGTTTTCAAAGAAAGAAATGTGGCTGTCCGATACAAACCTGTTCCAGCAGAGCTTCATTGCAGACACATGATTTTCGCCACGGAATTTCGGAGAATTGATTTGTGACCAATCTGTCACCCGATGACTCCAGAAACCGTTCCACCACTTAAAGTTAAGCTCATCCAGGCTATTATGATAGCGTTTCTTAAGCCACTCACGGAAAGCCTCCTGACACAAATCGCAATGACATTCACCGCAATACTCATTGGAAATATGCCACATTTTAAGGGCGGGATGGTCCTTGTAGCGTTCCGCAAGCCTGCGGTTAATGTTACGTACCTTTTCCCTGTACACAGGTGAAGTAAGGCAATGATTGTGCCGCACACCAAATTCGTTACGCACACCGCTTTCTTCAACACGAAGCACCTCAGGGTACTTTTGTGCAAGCCACGGCGGTCTAGCACCTGAGGGGGTGGAAAGTATTACTGATATGCCGTTCTCGTGAAGTTTATCCATAATCCTGTCAAGGACCTCAAAGTTATAAACGCCCTCCTCCGGCTCAATCAACGACCAGGCAAAAATGCCAACTGTTGCACTGTTAACGTGGGCAAGCTTCATAAGGCGCATATCCTCATCCCATATTTCAGGAGTATCTATCCATTGGTCAGGATTGTAGTCCCCACCATGTATTATCTGTTCAAAAAATTTTTTTGCCATAGCTTATACCTCTGTGAATTTATTTTTATCATTATACCATACCCCTGTATAAATATAAACCGCCATACTCACCTAAAAACATTGAGAAAATTTATAATATATGATAATATTAGGTATGGTGTATAGAAAGAAATCTCCAATATACACTGTTGATACAAAAGGAGTGTTACATATGTCAAAATGTCCCGTTATTATTCAACGTGCGGATAACGCCATTATACCACCGCCTAAAGCACGGGTATCCTGCCGCGCGATTATTGTGGAGGATAATAAAATTCTGCTCTCCCACGAAACAAACGGAAATGTTTATATGAGTCCCGGCGGAGGGCTTGAAAAGGGCGAAAGCATGGAGCAATGCTGTGCCCGTGAGGTCCTTGAGGAAACAGGCTATGTGGTAGATGTTATCACTAAGTTCTTAACTGTTGACGAATACTTTGACGACACCCTTTTTACCAGCCATTATTTTATTTGCAAAACAAAAGATAAAAAAGCCAACTCCCTTACACCTACAGAAATTGACCACGGTATGGAGCCCAGTTGGATACCCTTTGACCGGGCGATAGAAATATTTTCCCAATACAAAAGCAAAACCCCCGACAAATACAGCCTGTACCTGCGGGAGTTTACAGTATTAAACAAATACATTAATAGCTTTTCGGATTAATTATCCTGAGGATAGGTAACACCTATCATTTTTCGGATTTTATCCATTTGCTCTGTTATATAAAGAGTCTGCTCCTGTGTAACAACAGGACTTTCTTTTAACCCCTTGTTCACACAATCGCAAAAATGGGTAATCTGCTCTTCAAAGCCGTTGCCTGCATAAGGCACGGATATTGTCTTGCTTTCCCCGTTATTGAATTGCAGATATATTTCCTGCGGGGCATAGAATCTGGGAAGACGTGCATAACCCTTTGAGCCGTAAACGTAACCCTCATTGGGCTTTCTTAAAAGAATTGCACTTGAAATATCCGCAATGCTGCCGTCTGCGAACCTCATCAAAACTGCAGTATGACTGTCAACCCCGTTGTAAAGCTCTGCCTGTGCATCTGTTTGTACAATATCTCTACCCAGGTACCAGCTTGCAAAGTTAAGTCCGTAAACACCTACATCCAGGAGAGAGCCACCACCGTTTTCAGCCTTGAATACGTGGTGGTCCATTTCATCTTCATCCATAGTGTAGCAGAACTTACCCTCAACACCCTTTATATCACCAAGCACACCCTCGTGCACTAACTCAAGCATTTTTAATGTGCCGGGCACAAGCCTTGCCCACATTGCTTCCATAAGAAGGACTCCGTTAGCGCGAGCACACTCAAACATTTCGCGTGCTTCCTTTAAGTTTACCGCCATTGGTTTTTCACAAAGCACGTGCTTTGCGTTATTCATCATAAGGCAGGAACAGGTTATGTGTCCCGAGTGGGGTACTGCAATATACGCCGCATCTATTACATCGGACTGCGCCATTTTCTCATAGCTGTCAAATCTGACGGGTATATTGAACTCATCCCCGAATTTTTCTGCATTTTCTTTTGTACGTGATGCTACTGCAACAAGCTCCGCATTTTCCACATTTTTTATGGCATTGGCAAAACGATGTGCAATTGTACCTGTTCCGACTATACCAAACCTTATTTTTCCCATAATACTACCGTCCCTTCTTTTTAAAATTATACAACAGGCGCATAAACAAATCAATTGATTATTATTGCAATTTTCATTAAAACTGATAAAATGTTATTAGCGCTTTGAAAGAAGGGGTTACATGATAACAAAAACAGAATGGAAGAATATCAGAGGGTCATCGCCCTCACCCGACCAGATTATGATTTCCATAAAAGGTGATGCCGCACGAAATATGACAGTTCGTTGGCGCACCGACCTTTCTGTGGATACAGGCTATGCGCTTTACAGAAAAGCAGGCACATCCGATTGGCAAAAAGCTAATGCAGAGAGAATCACATTCAGTACCGATATGGATGACAGCAGCTTTTTCTTTGCAGATATGACAGAGCTGACCCCTGATACATACTACGAATACACCTGCGGCAATGATACGCTGCGCAGCAAAACATATACATTCAAAACAGCTAAGGCTGATTGCAGTAAATTTTCCTTCCTTTGCATTTCAGACGTGCAGGCAGGTGATGCTGAACCGCCTGCAGATTACTCCGTGCTTAACGAGGTGCTTAAAAAAGTTCTCAGGGAGCACCCCGAGTGCGAATTTATACTAACCGCAGGAGATAACACAAACTGCGGTCAGACCGACATCCAATGGACAGGGCTTTTTGAAGGCTTGAAGGGTATTGCAGAATCAACGCCGATTATGTTTTGTATGGGCAACCACGACGATATGGGCTTTGAAAGCTACTTTACCAAGGAGGGCAAATATTATTCCGAATATGCCGAGTATTTCACTAACCAGCTGTGGGGCTGTTACGCCCACAACGGTCCCGAAAAAAGACCTGTTGCAAACCACAGCTTTGATTACGGCAACACGCGTTTCTGCCTCTGCGGTACAAGCGGATACGAAGAAATGAACCTGTGGCTTACAGAAAAAAGCGATTGTGACAAAACCTGGAAATTTGCCGTACACCACTTCCCTGTTTGTTATTCGGGCCCCTGCATTGAAAATGAAGATACATACCCTGCTCTTCGCGATGGTATGGATAAATACGATATAGTCTTTTCAGGTCACGAGCACAGTTTCGCAAGGTCATACCCGCGCCGTGGCGAAGGTCTGTACGACAAGCCCTCTGAGGGTACCGTACACTACAACTTAGGCTCAAGCCACAGAAATCCTCCCGGCACGAGAGTAGTTCCTAAGGTATGGAATGCAAAAACATACTGCCACGAGGAAAATTTATCAATGTTCTCAATAGTTGACATAGACGGCAGCAAATGTACACTTACCGCATTTGTTGAAGGTGGAAAAACTGTTGACGTGTGCACAATCGATAAATCAACAGACACAATCACTCCCTGTGACCCTGCACCTGTATACAACAAGCCCAGGCTTAAATTCAAGGGTTATGATTTGGGTATATGCGTTGCAACAACATACCCCCAAAATGTGAATGGTGTTTGGTACATACCCATAGGTCAGTTAATAAGCTTTGTTGGTGGCGATGTTGAGAGGACAAAGGGCAAAATAAAGATAGGCATTTACGGTAAAACATCGGAATTCACAGAAAACTCCGCGACAGTTGTTACCCAAAACGGCAGCTACGAAATGGAAGCACCCTGCCTCAGACTTGAACAGAGTCAGCTTTATGCACCTGTGGACGGTTTTTGTAAAAATCTTCGTATGCATCCGTATTACTACGAGCACAACAACTTTATTACCATAGAGTCCGAAACACAGGAAAAGCCCGTTCCATATCAACCGTAATTTTAAGTTAAGGAGAATTTATTATGAAATTATCAAGCCAGACTGAATATATCTCTGCTCGTTGTGACGATTTTGTTGCCGTAAAGCTGGTGTGTGAGGCAGGGTTTGATGCCGTTGACTATTCAATGTTTGCAATGCAGGACAACGACAACATCCTTAATACCCCCTCTTACAAAAGTCACGTGTTTGAACTGAAAAAACTTGCAGAAAGCTACGGCAAGCACTTTAACCAGGCACACGCACCCTTCCCCACAGTTCGTGTAGGAGAGGATGAGTATAACAGGGTAATACGGGAAAAAATCAAGCGTTCTATTGAAATTGCAGGTATTTTAGGGGTTGAAAACATTGTTGTTCACCCTGTTCACTTCAAAGAAAACAAAAAGGAAAGGAACATAGAAATGTACCTTTCCTACCTTGAGGATGCTAAAAATGCCGGTGTTAAAATTGCTCTTGAAAATATGTTCGGCAAAAAAGACCCTGTAACAAAAAGGCAGACCCCCAATGTGTGCAGTCTGGGCGAGGAATTTGCAGATTTTTATGATGCATTGCCATCAGAATACTTTTCCTGTTGTGTGGATATAGGTCATTGTGCACTTGTGGGCTCAACACCCCAGGATGTTTTAAGAACAATGGGTAACAGAGTTGCCTGCTTGCACGTGCACGACAACGATACCTTTGATGACTGGCACTTCCCCCCATTTATCCTCGACCTTGACTGGACAGAGATTGCAAAAGCTCTTGCAGATATAAACTACAACGGATACATAACACTTGAAAGCGACAATATTTTAGCAGATATTCCAACGGAGCTTTACCCTGCAATGCTTAACTATATGTACCATGCCGCCAAAAAAGTCGGTGATATGGTTGACGAATTCAAGAAGAAATAATAAAAGCACCATTACTCCTGTTACCGGAGTAATGGTGTTTTTTACAACAACACAATATTAAAAATATCATCAATTCTTATTACATTATTCTGTGTATCCGTTACAGTCCTGTATGCAAGGTCAATTTTACGCACGCAGCATTCGACCGTAATGTAACATCCGCCTGATTTTCTTTCATCAGGCACAAAATATGTTATTTTCACCCGAGGTCTTTGCTCTATATTATCAATGAGCATATTCATCTTTGTATTTATATCCTCAATCTGTTCGTCATTCAGTTCTTCCCTTTTATCTGTAAGCCTGGCAGTTTCATCAATTGCCTGCTCATACCCCGTAAGGGCAGCAAAGGAGCTGAACTGAGCAGCCCTGTCAATATTTGACATACACCGATGCTCTGCAGAAATGTGGTGAGGCATATCTATAATATCGCTGTAATCATCCTTCACGCCTTGTGACCCCCTATCTGTGAGTTGCGCTCAATTGTGGTGGCGCCCTCCTGCAGATTCATACCTTTAAGAATTGCATTTTTGCCGAACCTGTTTTTAATTTTTATCATTGCCTGTTGCATTTTTCTTTCCTTTTGAAGCTGTTGCTCCTTTTGTGCGCGCTCCGAAAGAAGAAGGTCATAATCCGTAAACAAATCCAGTTGCTCTGCCTCCTCCTGCGGTATATCCTCCTCGCGTATTATATGGTTTGCACATATTGTTATACGCCTTACAAGAAGCTTTGGATTAATAATGCGGTCAAACAATTCCATTGTTACTGACATAATCTCCTTTGTGGATGAGGTAAAGCTATTCAGATTACCTGTTCCGTGAGCATGCTTCGGTACTCTTCTGCCGTAGTGATCGGTAGTAATTTCACCCTTGTACTCACGGCTTATATTTTTATCTGTCAGGTTTTCAATATCATAGCCGATTGTTAAAACAACCTGATCGGTAACAAGCCCTTTTTCCACTAAATCCAGAACCAAAAGCTCTGTCATCTCGCGCACAATAAGCTTTGCTTTATCACTCTTATAAGGGCAGGTAAGCACCTGACCCGAGCTCAAGGAATTTGACACAGGCTTATATGACTTGATATCCTTTATGGTACAGGGCTCCCATCCCCAGGCGTGATCTATGAGAAGCTCCGCATTGACACCAAAAAGCTTGTAAAGTAATTTTTCGTTATGATATTCATTAACACCACCTACGGAGCAACGGGCTATATCACCCATTGTATATAATCCGTGAGCCTCAAGCTTTTTGGCATAGCCCCTGCCAACACGCCAAAAATCCGTAAGAGGGCGATGATTCCACAAAAGCTCCCTGTAGGAACGCTCGTTAAGGGTTGCTATGCGTACACCATTTTTATCTGCCGGAATATGCTTTGCCCAAATATCCATTGCCACCTTGCATAAATATAAATTTGTGCCTATACCTGCTGTTGCAGTTATACCTGTAACGCTTAATACATCCAGAATAATTGTTCGGGCAAGCTCCTCTGCACTCATTTTGTATTTTTTCAAATAATGAGTAACATCCATAAAAACCTCGTCTATGGAGTAAACGTGAATATCCTCAGGAGAAATGTATTTCAAGTATATTTCATAAATACGTGTACTGTACTCCATATAAAGTGCCATCTGCGGAGGCGCGGTAATAAAAGAAACCTCTAAGGACGGATCTTCCTTTAAAAGATTGTTATCATAAGCTTTGCCCCTGAAGGTTTTATCCGCCAATGAAAGGCGACGCTTAAAATTGACACCCTTCAAAATCTCCATAGCCTCAAAAAGACGAGCTCTCCCGGGTACTCCATAAGACTTTAGGGACGGAGAAACAGCAAGGCAAATTGTTTTTTCGGTACGGGTTGGGTCAGCAACGAGCAGGTTTGTTGTCATAGGGTCAAGACCACGCTCAATACATTCAACAGATGCGTAAAATGATTTTAAATCAATGGCAATATATGTTCTGTCCACCTGCTCACCACCTTTCAGCAGTAGTTATTATACCAAAAATATGTTTTAAAAAACAATGTACGAACATACCAAAAAGAACATTTGTTCGGTGTGCATTTTGTATAAAACACAGTAAATCGCAGTTATTTAAAATAAAATAAAGTCTTACATTCCGTTCAGGTTTGTAAGACTTCGTTTTATTTTTTGCACGTGCTAAATTCTGCACTTTGCATTTTGCAGTTAAATGTTATGAGCCAAAGCAAGTTATGCAGTAAAGCAAGTTATGCACCATAAGCCACTTTTTGGATTTTTGATTTTGGATGCAGAACGATGCTTTAGTAAACGACGCTGTATAACAATACTGCGAGTGCGCTAAAGCGAGTTATGCGCCAAAAGCAAGAATCCAAACTAACATATCACTTTCGCCTCTGTTACCAAATGCATAATAGGGTATAAGTTTAATATCCTTTGCCTCAAAATCTGTCTTTTTACCAACGGTGAAATACAGGTCATCGGCGTGTGATTCAATATAGCCTTTACCCAGAAGTGAAGGCACAAGAAAACTGCTTTCACCAACAACAAATTCATCCTTTGGGCTTATTCTTATATTCTTTATATCGCTACCGTTATCAACACCCTCAAGGCAATAAACCACGGGACCGCGCATTACAGCAACCCTGCCTGCATTTTCGTGGACACGCCTGTTGGCTCTTACCAATTTAACAGGCATATCAAAGGAAACCGTAAATTCAAAATCAGATTTTTCAACCGCAAGGACAATATAACCATCCCGTGTTACTGCCTCGCCGTCAAACTTCAAATCAAATGAATCGCACCAGCCGGGTACTCTGATTTTAATTTCCTTTTTATTGCAAGACTCAATATCAAATTTAATGATACCTGTTACAGGATAATCTGTAGTCTGGGTAACAGTCATTCCGTCAATATCAGTTTGACTTTGCATAAACTGATGAATGTACAGAGCATCCTCTGTGTGTGTATATACATACTCACCGATATTTGCAATAAATCGGATTACATTAGGCGGACAGCAGGAGCAGTCAAAAACCTCTAACCGCTGTGTGATAGGCATACGCTCGCCACCCTCTGTAGCAATGTTTACCTTGTTGAAGTCCGTATCAATCTCCAGAGGATTTTCGTAGAAAAAGCTTTTGCCGTCCATAGAAATGCCCGAGAGAATACCATTGTAAATTGTGCGTTCCACAATATCGGCATACTTTGTATTATCACTAAGCTTTATCATACGCTGTGCAAAAAGTGCCAGGGCTATGGATGCGCAGGTTTCTGCATAAGCGGTACGGTTGGGCAGGTCATAGTCCACGGTGAATGCCTCGCCGTGACAGGTACTACCTGTTGCTCCTGTTATATACATACGTCTGTTTACTATGTTTTCAAAGCAACGCTCTGCGGCATCAAAAAGCTCTCTATCATCATAGTAATATGCCAGGTCAGCCATTGCACAATACAGATACAATGCCCTTACACAATGACCGTCAGCAGTTCTGCGCTCGCGCACAGGACAATCATCCTGATTGTAGTGATTGTTACAACCGCGATAAAGCTCCCTATCCTTTTCATTATTACCTTTTTTATCTATGAAAAATTTTGATAATTCCAGATAACGCTTCTCCCCTGTTAACTCATAAAGCTTAACAAGGGCGAGCTCAATTTCAGGATGACCCGGTGTTACAAAGGAGGCAGACTCCTCTTTCACAAAGACCCTTTCAACATAATCAGCATACTTGCAAACAATTTCAAGCAGATCTCTTTTGCCTGTTGCCTCACAATAAGCAACCGCCGCCTCAATAAGGTGCCCCAGGCAGTAAAGCTCGTGCTCCTCGCGCTGAGTAAAGCGTTGACCGGTAACAAGAAAATGACTGTTATAATATCCGTTTTCATCACGATTTTTCATTATCTTGCCTATAGCCACATCTGCATTGACAACCGCTTTATCATTGGGCTTGTTTTTTAAGGAATATGCCAGTCCCTCAATCCACTTGGCTATGTCCGAATCCCAAAAAACGTGAGGTTGATTAGGATCTCCCTCCTGCCAGGTGCAATCAAGTGCATCAAAACGGTGTGTTTCCTTGAATCTGTCATACACCGCATCTACTGTTACATCTGATATCATATCAAGCTTTTCTTTCCAGAAACCGCCCGTAATATCAACATTTAAATAGCTTACCTTTTTCATAGCATCACGCTCCTGTGATTTTGTTATACCATATACCTGTGACTATCGTCAAACAAAATTCTTGATATTGATACAGAATCATTATATAATGTAAATTAACGTATATGAAAGGAGCATCGGCACCTTGAAAACAACAGAAATTTCTCCCGAAAAGCTAAGGAAAAAAGCTGCCCGCAAGGAAAAAGAAATTGCAAAATGGGAACGGGAAAAAGCCCGTCCTAAAAGGAATATGTATTTTGCTTATCTTGTTTTTATAATTACACTTATTTACTCTGTTGATGAAATTGCATCACAGATCGGTATGTTTATGAAAACAGAAATTGCAAATGACTTGTTTGCAAAATTCGGTCAGAGCTCAGCAGGCATATTGGAAATCACCCAGATACTTGTTGTTCCGTTCCAGATAATCGGCCTTATGTATCGCCCTCTGGCAGACAAATGGGGCAGAAAGAAATTCCTGATAATAAACACCTTTGGTATGAGCTTTGCCATGCTGGTGATATTCCTTTCGGAAAATCTTTTGCTCTACTTTGTGGGTATTTGTATGATACAGTTCTTCATCCCTCACGATATGCACGTGGTTTACATTATGGAGTCATCACCCTCAAAGCACCGCGCAAGAGTTTACTCTGTTGTAAAATTTGTTGCAAATATGGGTGTTATGCTAATTCCGTTGATGCGCGACTATTATATGACAGAGGCATCACAATGGCGCTCTGTGTATATGATTCCTGCAGTTATAGGTCTGGGAGCCAGCTTGTTTGCCCTGCTCAGCGCCCGTGAAACTGATGCCTTTATTGATGCAAGACTCTCTTACCTGCGAATGACCGATGAGGAAATTGCCGCAGAAAAAGAAAAGAAGAGTGTTGAAAAAGCACAGGGCGGTCTTATTGCCGCACTAAAATTCGGTGTTAAACACAAGCAGCTGCGATGGCTCTTTATTACTGCCGCATTTTTAAACCTTGGCTTTATGGCAAGCACCAACTACCAGGTTATAATGTCATACGGTTTTGCAGAGCATTTAGGCGGATTTACACAAGCAATTCTCGACAGAGTCAGCGTTGAGTTTATCACCCCTGCCCTTTTCTCGTTCTCAATAGGCAGTGCTTTTGCACAGGCTATTATGGGCTTTGTTTCTGACGGCAAAGGCAGAAAAACTGCCGCTATGGTTACCGCCACCAACTGTGTTATCGGGTTTATAGGCTTCTGGCTGGGCGCCAAATCAGGCTGGAACCCTTATATAGTAGGTCTTTTCTGTGGTGCGTGTATAGGCAGCTACTATGCAACAAATGATGTTATTATTATGATGATTGGGGAATCTGCTCCCACAAACCTTCGTTCTTCCTGTATGTCGGCACAATTTATTGTTGTTGCGGCAGGTGTGGTAATGTCATACGCAGTATGCCTGATACCGTCAATAATCCTCGGCAACCAATACATGGGTATTCTGGGACTTGCAACCCTTGTTCCCGGCTTTATAATCGGACTTATATTGCTTAAGAGGAAAACCGCTGAAACAAAGGGTATTGATATGGATACAGTTACAGGTCTTGAGTGGGACTAAAATAACAATATAAAAAACTCCTTGAGGAAAATGCAGAGGGGTGCTAAGGACAGATAAAATTATTGGGTGACACTTTGTGATGAAGTGCTCCCAATTTTTATATAAAAAGTGACACTTTCGGCTTGAAAGTGTCATAGTGGGGTATATACTCTAAAGGCAATTACGCCAAAGTGAAAATATTTTCTTCGGTGAGTATTAAGTGATATTGCAAATTAAAATTTGCAGTTATATTTTTGATAAATCAAAAGTGATATTGAAGCCTTACGGCTTCAGTGTTATTTTATTCGCCGAAAACTGCCGAAGGCAATATCACTTGTCGCAAGACAAATATCACTGCGAAGCAATAAAACTCGCCGAAAGGCGAATAAAACTGCGGAGTGTCCTTACGAACACTCCGCTAACCTCAAGGAGTAATTTTTTGTGTTTTA
>JAZULH010000015.1:0-8089 GCA_045602985.1 Acutalibacteraceae bacterium
AACCTTGATACCGTCGTCTGCACCGACTGCGATAACCTTATCGAAGGTTATAGTGGAATCAGCTTCAACTTCGATCTTTTCGATGAAGATAACATCGCCATTCTCAACTTTGTACTGTTTTCCGCCTGTTTCGATGATTGCGTACATAGATTTTTACCTGCTTTCTTTCAGTCTCGCTAACAAGGCACACCATTGAATTTGGTGTTTGTGGGCGCACCAAAAGCACCCGCCCTTAATATGCGGCAAATGGTATTTTAACAGATGTCCGTAGGTTTGTCAATACAAAAACCGCTTTTTTCCAACTCTTTTTTTATATCGTCAGGATAGGGTGCAACAAATGTTACATACTCATCTGTTACAGGATGTTTGAAGCTGACCTGTCTGCAATGGAGTGCGGCACGCTCTATATAATATGTATGCTCACCGCCATACATATCGTCACCCACAAGTGTGTGGCCTATGTGGTTGAAGTGTACACGTATCTGGTGAGTTCTGCCTGTTTCCGTTATGACCTCAACAAAAGATTTGTCGGATAAATTACATATAGTTTTGTAATGAGTTACGGCAGGGTCGCCTCTGTGGTCCACACATCTGGAGGTTTTGCCCTTATCAGGTCTGTAGATGGGAGCATCAATTGTACCCTGTGGAGGAGTTGTACCCCATACAACAGCATTGTATATTTTTTGCATATTCCCGTTAAGCTTGGATGCTGCCAGAGTGTTCTTTGCAAAGACCATAATACCGGATGTTACCTTGTCCAGTCTGCCGATTGCTCTGCCTGCGGCAGGCTCGTTAAGTGTCTTGATAAGGTATGCTGCAACTGCATTGCAAAGTGTACCGTTGGGGTGATTGTGTGTGGGGTGTACAGATATGCCTGATGGTTTGTTTATAACAAGCAGATCCTCATCCTCAAAAATTATATCAAGCTCCTTTTCCCACAGCAAGGGCGGCGTTGTTTTTTCAGGAATTTTTAAGGTGAGCAGGTCACCTGCTTTTACCTTGTCAATTACACGTATGTGTTCACCATTTATAAAAATTGTGTCAGGAGTGTTTCTGAAAATACGCACAATAAAAGTAGATAAATTCAGCTGACCCTTCAAAAAATGTAAAAGAGGACGGTCGTTATATTCGGGGGTAATTGTGTATTCGATTATGCGCATAAGCTCACTCCCTTTTAAAAAAATAAAGCAATGTTAAATATATGGCAAAATGTATATACATTTTAGTCGGTTTGTGTCTAATGTTCAAAAAAATGTAGATGTAAAGTTAGTTGCTTTACATATTGTTTCTGGAATAAAATTCTTAAAAAGAATATAAGCTGAGTTTTAAACATTTTAAACAGAGTTTTGAACAATGACAAGCCGTGTGCTTTACAAAATTTACATTGTTCAAAACTCTGGAAGTGATGTATAAAATACAAATATTCGGTTATAAAGTGCAAATATACATATTTTTTATTTAATTGGGAACTCGGAAACTTTGCGCTCATTGAATTTTGCAACAAAGTCAAAGCCTGCTTCACGGGCGATTTCATACGCCTGCGGAATACCGAATCCTATGCGCTCAGCATAGTGGGAATCGGAGCCTACACTAATCAGTTTTCCGCCGAGCTCCTTGTAGCGTTTTACAGTTTCAAGGGTGGGTGAGGGCATATTGATGGGGTACTTAAGACCACCCATATTTATCTCCAATGCTTTGTCCTTTTCTGCACAAAGTTTGAGGATTTCATCTACCTTATTTTTATATTTATCAATATCCTCCACATAGCCGCAAATATTAAAAATATAGCGGAAGGGGTATGTGATGTGTGCCAGAACATCAAAATTACCCCACTGTAGCATATTGAGAATTTCGTCAAAATACTCGTTCATAAGATCCTCAACAACATAACCGTCAAAGGACTTCATATAGTAGAAATCTTCCATATTTCTAAGGTTATGAATGGAGCCGATAATAACATCGTATTTTTGCATATTTATAATTTTTTCTGCAAGTTCGGGTATGTAGTGGGGCTGTGCAAGCTCAATGCCTCGCAAAACCTCTAACCTGCCTTCAAATGCAACCTTAGCCTTTGAAATTTCCAGATAACTCTGGATTGTTCGGCGGTCATACTCGTCTTTATAGAAATAGTCTACCTCGCAATGGTCGGTAAATGCAACTGTCTGAATTCCGTTGGTTTCTGCAATTTCAGACATATATGTGGCTGAATGGTTTCCGTCGGGGGAGTTATCCGTGTGAGTGTGCAAGTCAATTATTTTAATATCGCTCATAGTAAAACCTTCTTTCAAGCACATATATTACCATAAAAAAATGTAAAATAACAGAGTAAAATAAAAAATATATGATAAATATGGATATTATATCCTTTAATTTTGGCTTTTGTTGTGGTAAAATGAGAGTCGGAAGGAGTGAGAGTATGAAGCTCACCATCAAAGCAAATGCAAAGATTAATTTGTTGTTGGATATTACAGGCGTTAAAGATAACGGATATCACAGTCTGTTCACAATAATGCAGTCTGTCAGTCTCGGGGATACTGTTACGGTTGAAAGAACACCGGGGGAGGATATTTCGATTTCCTGTACTGTTGATGGAGTTCCTACCGATAGCAGAAATATTGTGTACAAGTGTGCCGTAAGGTTTTTTGAATATGCAGGTATTACGGAAAACAAGGGTATACACATTCATATAAATAAGGTTACACCTTTTTGCGCAGGTATGGGCGGAGGCAGTGCTGACGGTGCGGCAGTACTTGTGGCTCTTAATGAGCTGTTTGATACAAATTACCATGAAAAGGTGCTTTGTCGTATTGGTGTTAAGGTGGGGGCGGATATTCCGTTCTGCATAGTAGGAGGAACTGCGTTGGCTCTTGATACAGGTGCAGTTGTGGCTCCGCTACCTGATTTGGGTGATTACCATATTGTTGTAGTTAAGCCTGAGGATGGTGTTTCAACCAAGGAGGCATACGATGCCGTGGATTCATTGGAAAATATGAAGCATCCGCAGAATTACAAGATGATGGAGCTTCTTGCAGATGGCAAAAGTGACGAAGCGTTGAAGCTTTGCTCCAATGTTTTTGAACAGGCGTTGGAGGTTCCCGGCAGGGTAGACATTAAAGCAATATGCAATAAAAACGGTGCTGAGGCATCGTGTATGACAGGCTCAGGTTCTGCGGTATACGGTATATTTAAAGATAAAGCTACCGCAGAAAAAACAGCAGATGAATTAAAGCTGAAGTTTAAAAATGTATATCTTTGTACACCTGAAAGCTACGGTGTCATAAAAATAAGTGAATAAAAACAGTAAACCGTCCAAAAATTCAGTTAGAATGAAAGGACGGTTTTTATGTGTAAAAAAATAAGTCTTAAACGTGATAAATTATTTTTGCTCAGTATCCTTGCGGCGTTGGCTTTATATGTATCAGGCTCGGTTACTTATTTTACAGCGGCGGCAGGTAGTGTAAGGGAGGATGTTGTAAGACTCCATGTTATTGCAAACAGCGACTCCGCCTTTGACCAACAAGTAAAGCTTAAGGTCAGAGATGCCTTACTCAATCAAAACAACCAAATATTAAGTGAAAGGGTTACACCTGAGGATGCTGTGGAACATTTCAGGAATTCCGAGGAGGAATTATTGAAAACCGTTAACACCACTCTTAAGGAAAATGATTGTGACTATAGTGGGACAATAACTGTGGGACCTGAGTATTACTCTACAAGGGAGTATGGTGATTTAATCTTTCCTGCAGGTGAATATATGTCGCTCAGAGTGGTGCTTGGTGACGGTGAAGGTCAAAATTGGTGGTGTGTAATGTTTCCGCCATTGTGCATACCTGTAGCAGGGGATGTGGAAACAGATAAAAATAAAACTGCCGATATACTCACCGAAAGCGGTGAAGATATAATCAGCAGTAACGGAAAATATATTATTAAATTTAAGCTTCTGGAGCTTTATGAGGAGTTGAAGCATAAGCTTTAAAGAACTGCTTCTGCATGGCGTGTAACGTGGCAACCCACATTTACCGCAACCGGTAATCCCGCTATATGAGTGGGAGCTGCTTCAATATTAACCGCAAGTGCGGTAATGTTGCCGCCAAAACCCTGGGCACCTATATTAAGCTCATTCACACTGTTGAGTATACGCTCCTCCAATTCCTCGTAGAAGGGGTCGGGGTTTGGTGAAGCAATGTCCCTGCACAAAGCTTTTTTGGAAAGTAATGCTACACCTTCAAAATCACTGCCGATACCTACACCGAGAACAACCGGAGGACAGGGGTTAGCATCTGCAACCTTTACGGTTTCTGTTACAAAATCAACAATATCATCAACAGATGCTGATGGTGTAAACATTTTTATTCTGCTCATATTCTCACTGCCAAAGCCCTTGGGTGCGGCGGTGAGCTTAATTTTATCACCCGGGATAATGCTTAGATGTATAATAGCAGGCGTGTTATCGTTTGTGTTGGTTCTGCGTATCGGGTCTTTAACAACTGAACAACGCATTTTACCGTCAAGATAGGCTTTCTTTACACCGTTGTTGACTGCGGTGTTGAAGTCCCCGTCTACAATGTGTACCTCCTGACCTATTTCACAAAAAAGCACAGCCATACCTGTGTCCTGACAAATAGGTATGTTCAAATCCCTTGCACAGTCAAGATTTTTACACATATCGGAAAAAATCCCTTGTGCAATAGGGTTGGTTTCTGTGTGCAAAGCAGTTTTTATTTTATTTTCAAGTGATTCGGGTAATCGGGAATTTGCCTTAAGAAAAAGCTCTTCAACAACATTCTCGATAAGTTTTGCACTTATTTCTCTCAAAAAAACACTTCCTAAAATTATAACCGTGCCCACAAGACACGGTTACCGTTTTTATAATCCTCGGGGACTGTTGCCACCTCTACGAGGTGTTGATGTACCGCGTTTAGCGGCAGAGTTCTTCTTTAAGTCACTCATTTTTTCATCGCTGACGGATTTGAATTTTGCCATCATATCTTCAAAAGACATATTTTCCGGTTCGCTCTTTTGTGTTCCTGTCCATACCTGGGGCTGAGAACGTTTGTGCTTGTCACCGGCAGGCTTTTTCGGTTTCGATTCTTCCTCCTGGGGGAGGGCTTTTTTTATAGAAAGGGCAACCTTACCCTTATCGTTAATGTCAATTACCTTGACCTTAACCTCGTCACCCTCAGAAAGCTTCTCATGAATATCCTTGATAAAGGATGAAGAAACCTCGGAAATATGTACCATACCTGTTGTTTTGTCAGGGAGCTCCACAAAAGCTCCGAAATTTGTGATGCCTGTTACCTTACCTTCAAGAATCGCGCCGATTTCTACTGCCATACCTTTTGATTACCTCGATTGAAATATTATTCTGCTCCGGGAGTTATGTCCACATAAACACGTTCATCCGGCATAACGTACCCTTTTTTTCTGGCATATTCTTCGGCAAGGGCACTTTCATCGCCTTCGGAAATAGCCGCTTCCAGCTCCTTGTTCTCTGCATTCTGACTTTCAAGAACAGAAACCAGCTCGTCACGAGTATTTGTGTTTTTATTGATTTCGACCTGCTTTTTTATAATGCTGATAACGAAATATAAAACAATACAAGAGCACAGAACGAAAACAATAATGCTAACGGGAGCTATTTGTTTTCTTTTCTTTCTTGTTTTTGCCAAAACCCTGACCGCCTTTCTTTTGAGAATTTCTCCCTACCGATATTATACCAAATAAATTATACACATACAATCGTAGTTTTGGCAAGTGTTTTTTGCGGATTTTTTGAGACTTTTTCTCGGTTTTTTTGAAAACCTTACATATTTTACCAAAAAGGCTCTGAAAGCAACGGAATATAAGGCGGAATGGTGCTGAAATAACTCTGTAAATAAGGGTGCGCAAACGCTTTATTGACCTTGAAAATGCATCTGTGACCTTTATGACCGCCACACCAAACGAGAAATAGTAAAAAAGCCATCCTATAACCTGCCCCAGAATAATGTAAAAACGCACCTCACCCTTGTTTGCTGCCAGAATAAATAAAAAGCTGAGTATACCTAACAGGAAAAAGTATATCACATCAAAGATAACAATTGCCGCTTTGGATTCCGTAAAGGAAAGACGTATCGCCCGAATTACATCGTAAAGCACACCAAGCAGAAAACCAACACCGATTGCGCACAAAAATATGGTTAATTGACGGCTTTGGGGTACAGTATACATTATCTGAACACCTTAGCGAAAAAACCACCCGGCTTTTCCGTAATATCGGCATAGGTCAGGGAATTGATAACACCTTCGATGGCAAGCTCGCCGATTTCTAATGATAGCTTTGTAATGTGCAGTTTTTCTCCGCTTATTGTGAGTTCACCGTAGTCTGTTTTGGCGGTTATTACATTTTCATCGAAGCTGCCTACATCATTCACTCCTGAAACAGAAAGCTTTTTTCGGTCCTCTAAAATACAATTATGTGGAATTAAACCTGTTTTTTTATCCTCTGTCATAATGACACCTCCATATCTAATGATATGTACAAGGTGTGTCATATATGAGAAAAATGCAGAACGGCAAGCCGAAAAAACAAGTCTACATACTGTTTTGGTTGCCGAAGGCACACAAAGGTATGTTGAGTGGTGATGTTTAATAATTTAAAATTCTTAATAACTTTCATTTCAAATATAAAAAGGGTTCATACAGATATTAGCCCTGTATGAACTCTTTAATGTATATGTTTTATGCGCTCTGCGCTTTTTATATCCCCGTCAGTCGTCGAATTTTGAAATGAATTCTTTTGTGCGCTGTGATTTGGGATTGTCAAAGACCTCTTCCGGAGAGCCTGACTCTTCAATAACTCCGTTATCCATAAAAATAACCTTTGTGGAAACCGCTTTTGCAAAGGACATTTCATGAGTAACGATAACCATTGTCATATTTTCCTCAGCAAGGCTTTTGATAACCTTAAGAATTTCGCCTGTAAGCTCAGGGTCAAGTGCAGAGGTGGGCTCATCAAAGAAAAGCACCTTAGGCTCAAGCATTAAAGCACGGGCAATGGAAACACGCTGCTTCTGACCGCCTGAAAGCTCGCAAGGATAGTTGTTTAATTTATCTGAAAGACCAACCTTGCCTAAAATAACCTTTGCCTTTTCTTCAATATCCTCGTGAATATGCTTTTTATTCTGCTTGTAGTCAGCGCTCTCTTTAGCAAGAAGCTCTGCTGCAAGAGTAACATTTTTAAGTACTGTGTATTGAGGAAAAAGATGAAAATCCTGAAAAACAAGACCTACAAGAAGCTGTTTTCTTCGTTTTTCTTTGGAATCCTCTTTTGTGCTTTTTTGTGAGCCGTCAAAGAATACTTCATCCGCAACATGTATAGTACCGCTATCCGCAGTTTCAAGCTGGTTTATGCAACGAAGGATGGTGGTTTTACCGCTGCCAGATGAACCGATGATACTAAGAACCTCGCCCTCGTTAAGGTCAAAGCTGACTCCTTTTAAAACCTCGGTTTTTCCGAAGCTTTTTTTAAGATTCTTTACTTCAAGTACAGACATATAAAAGCTCCTTTCAAACCTTAGTTTTTGTAGTAATCAAATTTCTTTTCTATTTTACCGAAAAGAATTGTCAGAAGACCGTTGAATAATAAGAAGAATACACCTGTGTAGAATAACGGCCATATAAGACCTCTGCCCGAGAAACGCTCTGCAGCCATAAGGATTTCCGGTATGGCAATAACTCGTGCCAGAGATGTATCTTTAACAAGAGTGATAATTTCGTTACTCATGGGGGGAATTATGTGCTTTACCACCTGCATAAGTATTACTTTAAAGAAAACCTGTGTTTTGGTCATACCCAAAACCTGACCTGCTTCATACTGTCCTTTGGGGATGCTCTCGATACCGCCCCTGAAAATTTCAGAGAAATAACAGGCGTAGTTAATGACGAAGGCAATAAGAGCCGCAGTCATACGCGATTTGAAGGGGGCATTGAATACAAGACCGGGAACATAATAAACAACAAAAAGTTGGAGCATCAGGGGAGTACCCCTGATGACCCAAACTATTGCTTTTGTTAAATATTTGATTGGTCTGAACTTTGCCATGGAGCC
>JAZULH010000016.1:0-14006 GCA_045602985.1 Acutalibacteraceae bacterium
GCAACTGCATCTAATGTGGCGTATCCCTGGTGGAGCCACGATATCGGCGGACACTGTATGGGTAAAAAGGATGATGAGCTTTACCTCCGTTGGCTGCAGCTTGGCGTTTTCAGCCCTGTTATGCGTCTTCATTCAACCAACAATGAGTTTATGGGTAAGGAGCCCTGGAACTATTGCGGTCCTGTTGAGCGTATTGCTAAGGACAACTTAAGACTCCGTCATAAATTATTGCCCTATATTTACACATTGAACTACCGCACACATACCGAGTGCAGGGCAATTTGCGAGCCTATGTATTACGCATATCCTCAGGAGGAGCGTGCCTACGAATGCAAAAACCAGTTCTTCTTCGGTACGGAGCTTATTGTAGCTCCCATTACAGAGCATACTTCACCTGATACAAATATGGCAGGAGTTATGACCTGGATACCCGAGGGAAGATATACAGATATTTTCACAGGCAGAATCTACAGCGGTAACCACTATATTAAGATGTACCGTGATATTGAATATATTCCCGTGCTTGCAAAAGAGGGCGCCATTATTCCTATGGATGCCAATGACCGCACAAATGACTGCTCCAACCCGAAGGAGCTTGAGGTGCTTATTTACCGCGGTAATAATACATTTACACTTTACGAGGATGACGGTGAGACACTTTCATACAAGGACGGCGCGTACTGCAAAACAGCATTTACGGTTGAAGAAAACGGTTCTCAGGTTAAATTCACCGTTAATAAAGGCGAGGGCGATGTTACTGTTGTTCCTCAGCGCAGAAAATATATACTCAAGTTCAAGGATATTGTTGATGCGGATGTTAAGGTGCTTGTTAACGGCAAGGAGTGTGACGCGCAGATTAAAAAGTGTGCAGGTACTCTTGAAGTAACCGTTGAAGCAACACCTAAATCAAAGGTTGAGATTACTCTTGATGATTGTACTCACCTTACAAACAAGGACAGACGCAAGGAGCTTACACAAACAATTGCTAAGTTCCAAATGACAAATGATTACAAGGGTATGATTTTCACCGATTTCCTTGATACTGAAAAGGGCTTGCCTCCTCTTGCAGAGGATTTTACAGGTCCTATAAAAGAAATTCTTAAACTTCACAGGGGTTAATATGTCAGCAGTTGAATTTTTGATGAAATCTGCATCGGAGTATAATATAGAAATAAGTGCAGATTTGCAGAGTAAGCTTGAAGTTTATGCCCGACTGCTTAAGGAATGGAATGAGAAAATAAATCTTACCGCCATTACCGACGATGAGGGTATTGCATTAAAGCATTTTCTTGATTGCTTGCTGGTGGGCAGGTATGCGGATTTTAAAGCAGGCGACAAAATTATAGATGTGGGCACGGGTGCAGGCTTTCCGGGGCTTGTTATTGCGGCAGCCTACCCTGAAACAGAGGTCACCTTGCTTGACTCCACAGGTAAAAAGCTTAAGGCGGTTGCAGATATGGCACAGGCAATGGGGGTTACCAATGCCCGCGTTATTCATATGCGTGCTGAGGAGGCGGGGCAGAAGCCCGAATTCCGCGAAAAGTATGATTATGCCACAGCCAGGGCGGTTGCCGAATTAAGAGTCCTGCTTGAATACACCTTGCCTTTTGTGAAAAAAGGAGGTACATTCCTTTCGCTCAAGGGTGCAGCGGCAATTCAGGAAATTGACGGCGCAGCCAACTCACTTAAGGTTCTTGGAGGCAAGATTGACGGCGTAAATGAGTTTTCGCTCCCGGGCGGTGACAAACGAGCCGTAATAAATGTAAAAAAGATTTCGCAAATTCCGCCAAGGTACCCCAGAGTATCGGCACAGATTGCCAAAAAACCCTTATAAATTTATCAGAATAAAGCGTTTTCAGTCGATTTACCCCGACCGAAAATGCTTTATTTTTTTGTTCTGCGGTGGTATAGTGTAATCAACGGGAGGGAAACAGTGTGGAGGAACAAAAAGACAGTTTAAAGTCAGAAAGGAACCCTAAATGTTAAAGAATTCATCAAAAAGCAAAGCTAACTGTCAGATACAGCTTTTACCACACAACATTATTTTACCAAATCCCCATCAGCCCAGGGTAAGATTTGACTATAACGAGCTTGAGGGACTTGCCTGCTCTGTAAGGACAAACGGTCTGCTACAGCCAATCAATGTCAGGGCATTGCCTGACGGCAGGTTTGAGCTTATATCAGGAGAACGTCGGTTGCGTGCTGCCCGAATGGTGGGTATGACTAAAATTCCCTGCGTTGTTATGAATGTTTCAGATGAGCAATCGGCATTATTTGCCATTATAGAAAATGTTCAACGGCAGAATCTTGATTTTTTTGAAGAAGCAGTTGCTATTGAAAAGCTTATGGTAGACCACGGGCTTACTCAGGAGGAAATTTCACGTAAATTAGGTAAGGCGCAATCAACACTGTCCAACAAGCTTCGGCTTTTGCGGCTTCCCGAAGAATTAAGGGACAAGATTACCTGTGCAGGACTTACAGAGCGCCACGCCAGAGCATTGCTTACCCTGCCGGATAATCCCACGCGGAGCAGAATTCTTGATATAATAATTGAACGTCGGCTGACAGTAGCAGAGTCCGAAAGGCTTATAAATGATGTCGGCAGGCGAAAAAAAGCAAAAAACAGACCTCAGATAAGGGCGTATAAGGATATGCGGATTTTTCTTAATACCCTTAACCACGCCGTTGATGTTATAAGAAAGGCAGGCATTGAGGCGGACACTGCAAAGTGCGAAACAGATGAGTATTTTGAGTATGTAATCCGTATTTCAAAGCCCGGTGACCCTGCCGTAATTACCGTAACCACCCAGGCGGTCTGACCTTGTGGTGAAGTATTAAAACGGTATAATCTCCTTCGGGAGTTTATATAAAGCCATATCTTTCTCTTTCACACCCCACATCCACAGCGGAAAAGCACTATCGCAAGATAGTGCTTTTCTGCGTTTTGCTGTAGGAAAATTTATAGCCGCTTTTGTTGAAATAAGAATTACCTTATGATACAATTATAGAAGTGCTGACAGGGGGTGCGTGTATGCTTAAAGCTGTTGTTTTTGATCTTGACCACACGCTTTTTGACAGGTATGCCACAATTAAAGAAATAGTACCCCGATTCAGAGAGGGATTCAGTATAAACCCTTCGGTTACCGATGAGTTTATATACAGTGAGCTTTCGTGGGCAGACAAAAACTATGTGCACCGCGGTTGGCAGGAGATTTTTTCCCACCTTTGCAATAAGGGTGTTTTTGCTGAAACACCTCTATATGATGATTATGTGCAGTTTGTTCTTTCCTGCTTTAAAACCGTTGCAGTACCATTTCCCTTTACAAATAGTGTTTTGCAGCAGCTGAAGGACAAGGGTTTTTTGTTGGGGCTTATTACAAACGGTACCCACGATGTGCAGACTGCAAAGCTGGATATATTGGGAATAGCTCACTTTTTTGATGAAATAGTCATAACAGGTGATGAGCCTTTTTGGAAGCCTGACCCACGGATTTTTCACCTTATTTGTGAACGACTGGGTATAGAGCCGTGTGAGATGATGTACGTTGGTGATCATCCCAAGTTTGATGTTGAGGGTTCTCGGAATGCAGGGTGCATCCCCTTCTGGGTGCGTACCACAGGCACCTGGATTTATCCCGAAATTGAAAAGCCTGTTTTGCAGGCGGATACCGTTAAGGCAGTTCCCGGTATTGCAGAAAAATTACGTTTTGAATAGGTGACATTTTGTATGAAAGGCAACAGTTTTTTACCCGTTACCGCCGCCGAGGTTAAAGAGCGCGGATGGGCGGAGGTTGATTTTGTATATGTGTGCGGTGATGCCTATGTTGACCACCCGTCATTTGGCGCCGCCATAATAACCCGCGTGCTTGAAGGACAAGGGTTTAATGTTGCATTCCTTGCCCAGCCCCGATTTAACAATTGCGAGGATTTTAAGCGTTTCGGAAGGCCGAGACTGGGCTTTTTGGTGTCTGCAGGTAATATAGATTCAATGGTTGCTCACTATACAGTAGCGAAGCGCAAACGTAGCTATGACTATTATTCCCCCGGCGGTAAAATGGGTTTTCGCCCTGACAGAGCAACCGAGGTTTACTGCCGTCTTATAAAGGAAGCATACCCCGATGCTCCTGTAATTCTTGGCGGTCTTGAGGCATCATTGAGACGCTTTGCCCATTATGACTACTGGGATGATACAGTTTTAGAAAGCTTACTGGTTTCAACAGGTGCGGACCTTCTTACTTATGGTATGGGGGAAAATATTATCAGAAAAATTGCCGCTTTGTTGGACAAGGGCGTGCCTGTCAGCAAAATCCGCGATGTGCGCGGTACAGTATGGCTTGGCAAAAAAGGTGATAAAGTTCACTTTGATTCCTGTGGCGAATGGGATTTTGAACGGTTAAGGACCGATAAGGAATATTATGCTAAGGCTTTTGCCGTGCAATATCGGAATCAGGACAGCGTGTATGGCAAAGCGCTTGTAGAGTATTACGGCGACACAATGCTTGTGCAGAATCCTCCTATGCCGCCTCTGGAAAGGGAGGAGCTTGATGAAGTCTATGATTTACCGTATATGCGGAATTATCATCCTTCTTATGAAGAACAGGGTGGTGTCCCTGCTATTACAGAGGTACAGTTTTCTCTTACTCATAACAGAGGGTGCTTTGGCGGATGTAACTTCTGTGCACTTGCTTTTCATCAGGGCAGAAGCGTGCGCTCGCGCAGTATCGAAAGCGTTGTAAAGGAAGCAAAGCTTCTTACAGAGCTACCGGGATTTAAAGGGTATATCAACGATGTGGGCGGACCTACCGCAAACTTCCGCGAGCCTGCCTGTGAAAGACAGCTTAAATGCGGTGTCTGTGCAGAGCGAAAATGTCTTGCGCCTGAGCCCTGCAAAAATCTGAAAGCAGACCACAGCGAGTATATAAGGCTTCTTACTGAAATAGAGCAGATACCGAAGATTAAAAAAGTGTTTATTCGTTCGGGAATCAGATTTGACTACCTTATGGCAGACAAATCTCCTTCAGGCAATGCCTTTTTTAAAAAGCTTGTCCGTGACCATGTCAGCGGTCAGCTTAAGGTTGCCCCCGAGCATTGTTCGGGCAATGTTTTAAGGCTTATGGGCAAGCCTGATTTTAAGGTTTATGAAAAATTCAGGGACAGATATTTTGAGCTGACAAAAAGCTTTGGTAAAGAACAGTACCTTGTGCCTTACCTTATGTCAAGTCACCCCGGTAGTACTCTTGCAGATGCAGTTAAGCTCTCGGAGTATATCAAGCGATGGAATTACAATCCTGAGCAGGTTCAGGATTACTATCCCACACCCGGCACGGCATCAACAGTTATGTTTTATACAGAGCTTGACCCGTTCACAATGAAAAAGGTTTATGTTCCCAAAGCTCCCGAGGAAAAGCGTATGCAAAGGGCGTTGCTGCAATGCGGTGATCCTAAAAATGCAGATCTTGTCAGGACGGCGCTCAAGGCGTGTCACCGTGAGGATTTAATCGGCTATGATAAAAAATGTCTTGTTAAGCCTTCGTACAAAGACAGGGTGGAGCAGGCGAAAAAGCAAAAAGAAAAACAGCGTACCAACAACCGCCACGGCGGTACAAAATCGCGTAAAAGGAGATAGTTTATGCAGCTTCTTAAGATAGATAAAGATAATTATATAGGTCAGGCAGACCCGTATATCATTGAGCATAAGGGCAAATACTATATTTACACCACAGGCGATGACGGTCTTTACGGTTATTCCTGCGACACTCTTTTGGGTGATTGGAGGTTTGAGGGACAGATATTTACTATCCCCGGCAGAGATCACTTCTGGGCACCGTCGGTGATTTATCTTGACGGGTTATTCTATATGTATTTTTCCTTTGAATATTATGAGGATGTACCCGATCAGGGCGGTCACCATCAGGCAATGCATGTTGCAGTCAGCGAAAAGCCTATGGGTCCGTTTGAGCTTAAGGGTCAGATTGCACATCCGTTCAGTATAGATTCACACATTGTCAAAACAGAAGCAGGCTTGTTTTTGTTTTATTCACCCAATACATTTGAAGGTGACAGAATTGGTACCCACATTGTCGTTCAGAAAATGAGTGACCCGTATACGCTTGAGGGTGAGCCTACCGTGGTGCTTTTACCCTCCATAGATGAGGAGATTTTCCGTCGTGACCGTTACAAGCCGGGTCAGCATTGGCATACCCTTGAGGGCGCATTCTGGTTTTGTGAGGGTGACTGGCAGTATCTTATGTACAGTGGCGGCAGGTACGAGGATGAAACATATTTTGTGGGCTATGCTGCGGCAAAAACCCATGAGCAGGATTTAACAAAGGTAAAATTCAGCAAAATGCCTGATGATAAAACTTATGCACCACTTCTCAGGTCAAACGAGTGGGAGGAGGGCACAGGCCATAACTCTGTTATAAAGGTTGATGGTCAGTATTATATTGTTTACCACGCACGTAATGTAGCGGCAGATGGGCTGGACGGTGACAGGCGCAATGCCCGTATTGCAAAAATGCACGTTAAAGACGGTATTATAACCGTTGAAAGATACCCTGACCATATATAAAGGATTGATAGTATGATTTTAAATGAACTTGTAAAATTCAGCAATTTTTACGGCAGTAATGAGGAGCTTGTTCTTGCAGGCGGCGGAAATACTTCTGCAAAGGATGGGGATGTAATGTACATCAAGGGCTCAGGCACACGCCTTGCAGATATTACTGCAGAGGGCTTTGTGAAAATGAGCCGTCAAAAAATAAGTGAGATTTTCACAAAGGTATATCCTGATGACGATAAATCGAGGGAGGCACTTTCTCTGGCTGACCTTATGGCGGCAAAGCTTCCCGGTCAGGAAAATAAACGCCCCAGCGTTGAAACCACACTCCATAGCTTGTTTCCTCAGACTTATGTGCTGCATCTTCATCCGGCACTTGTTAACGGTGTTACTTGTGCCGTTGACGGCAAAGAGTGGGCACACAAGCTTTTTGGTGACAGGGTTCTGTGGGTAGATGCCTGTAAGCCGGGTTATACCCTTGCAAAGATTTGTTATGATACATTAAAAGAGTATAAACAGTCCGCAGGTAAAGATGCAGATATGCTTTTGCTCCAGAATCACGGTATTTTTATTGCTGACAATAATGTGGATTCCCTTGGAGAAAAGCTGTATTCGGTTATGGCGAAAATTCGCGAGCAGGTACCATGTGACCCTGATTTCTCGGTAGGAGAGTTTGACGGAGACAAAGCACAGTTGATTTTTAATGAAATCGCAGATGCTTTTGGCGAGGACAGCGTCATAACATACGAGCCGTCTGCAGCATCATTAGGGTATTCACGGAGCAAAGAAGCCTTCTGTGATATTATGAATCCCTTTAACCCCGATCAGGTTGTTTATTGCAAGCCTTATCCTATATATATAAATAGTATAGAGGAAATTGCACCTGCAGTTGAAAGCTACAAGGCTAATAATGGCTTTATGCCGAAGATATTGTTTGTTAAGGATTGCGGAATGTACGCGGTTGATTACACCCCCAAGGGAAGCGAAACTGCAGCCGCCCTCTTTAACGATGCAATGAAAATTGCGTTCTATGCTGAGGGCTTTGGCGGTGCAAAGCCGATGGATAAGGAGCTTACAGACTTTATAGTTAACTGGGAAGCAGAGAGTTACAGAAGTAAACAATAAATATTAAACAAAAAAGAGCCGTGTTATTTAGGTAATGTTCCAAAAAATAATAACAGGCTCTTTATTTATTGGATTTTGCCTCCACTTGTGTTAAAATGATATTTGTACAAAATTGACCATTAGGTCATAAGGAGGATATTTATATGAGCAAGCAAGAGCTTTTCTGCGAGAAAAACGGCAAGCTTAACGTGTGGCACACCATACTTACAGGCTTTGCTTTTCTCTCAACATCAATTGCTTGGGCAATTTATGACCCGTACATCACAAAAATACTCAACAGGTTACTTAGCGAATCACAATGGATAACAGACCTGAGTACAAGGCTTAACGATGCGTTCCCCAGACTGGCTGAGTTTGCCGCAACACAGGGTCAGGACGTTACTGCTGCAGGCGGAGGAATTACACTTGTTCCGTTGTTTATCGGTGTTATTATGACCTTCGATAACATCTTTGGTGTTATTTTCCAGCCAACATTCGGCAAGCTTTCAGACCGTTGTCATTCAAAATTAGGTAAGCGTCGTCCCTTTATTGTTTACGGTGCGCCTGTTTCAGCAGCAATTTTTGCACTTATTCCTTGGGTTGCTTTAACAAACTCTTTGCCTGCAACAATGGTTTGCATTATTCTGTTTGTTTTCTCAATGTCATTGTGGAGAGCACCTGCAGTTGCACTTATGCCTGCACTTACTCCGCCTGAACTCCGAAGCGAGGGTAACGCAATCATCAACCTTATGGGTGGCGTTGGTTCCGTAATTGGTATGGTTGCAGGTACAGTTGTCGGTGTAGTGTACAAATTAGTAACACAGTCACAGGTTACAATTGATAACGAGCAATCAACAACATTCCCGTATGTTTTCCTTGTTGGCGGTATTGTTATGATAATCGGTATGCTTGTTGTGCGCGCCTTCGTTAAGGAGCCTTCAAGCAAGCTTGAGGTTGAAGCCGCAAAGAATCAGGCTCTTGAAGAAAAAGCACAGCTCGATGCAGAAAAGGCTGCCAAGAAAGCGGAAAAAGCTGCAAGAAAGGAGCAGAAGCTTTCCAAGGGCGAAAGAAAGAGCCTTATCTGTATGCTGGGTGGCTTGTTCTTCTTGTTCTGCGGCACAAACGCAATTACAACCTTCTTTGCACTTTTTGCTGCAGAGGTTCTTGGTAAATCAACAAGCGAAGCAACGATTATGACAACATTGTTTGCTGTTTGCTCTGCTGTTGCCGCAATTCCTGCAGGTAAGATGGGTAAAAAGCTTGGCAGAAAAAAGACAATACTTATCGGTCTTGTAATATTTATGGCAGTATTCCTTATGTATGTGCTCACAGGCAGTATGGCACTTATCTGGGTTGCACTTATATTTGGCGGCTTTGCAAATATGCTTATTACAGTTAATACATTACCCCTTGTTCTTGAAATCGGCGGTATTGATAAGGTTGGTACATTTACAGGCTACTATTATACAGCAACATTCTCTGCACAGATTGCTTCACCCATTATTTATGGTATAGTACGAATGATTTCAGGCTCTTACCTTTCATTGTTTATATACAGCCCGATTATGTTTATACTTAGCATACTGTGTATTCTCTTTGTAAAACACGGTGAGGCTATTCCTGATGATGTAGTTAAAGCCGCAGCGCAGGATGATTAACATATAGCAATAATAAATTTATAAAACGCGAGGGAGCTCCAATGGGCTCCCTCGCGTTTGTAGTATATTGGCTTTTATAAGCGCCTTATTACTAATAAAATCTGATAGCTCAACGTAACAACAGGAGACCGGTGTGTAATAATAGGAGAAGGTAACATTACACATATCCGTATGAGCGCGAGTGGTTGCCTGTTCTGCAGGTGATAGGGCGCATTGTTAAATGAAGACTTTTTAACTGTTTCGGATAAACGGGAATTTAAAGATAGGGTGAAAGAAATATCCGTACCCTGTTTTATAGAGGCAGATTTCCGTTCATCCTGTATAAAATGTCCGTTTTTAGACAGGTTCGTATAACTCATTTCACCCTAAGCAAATTAAAATGCCGACCACCTTTTAGGGTGGTCGGCTCAATAGCTATTGTGGAATTATCAGTTAACACCTGCTGCTCCGATAAGTCTGAGGAGCGTGTTGATGTAATCAAATATTACTCTGAGGAAGTGGTAGTTTGCAAAAGATTCGTTGTAATCAGCTGAACTGAAAACGTCTCTTGTAAGAACAGCACCGCAATCCTGACAGATAGAAGACTCTGTACCGTTTTTGGTGAAGGTCTGGTCATTGTTGTATGTCCAGCACTCTTCCTCACCATTTTCATCGAGAATTACATCACCGTTTTCATCAAGAATTGGAGAGGGGATGTGAGGCTGAGGATTGTGTGTTTCGCCGCAACCGTCACAAACAATAGCATGATAACCGGGCTTACCTTCTGTGTATTTGTCTGTTGTAATGCTTACAAAGCTGTTTGACCAAGCATGCTGAACATTAACAGGAAGCTTTGCACACTCAATACCATCGAAGTAAGCGATAACCTCTGTAGAATGGACTGAGAGATTCTCGTTCTTGTTGGGGTTGCAGGTGAACATATTTGCGTTATCGGGACCGTATGTAACAGTACCGCTGTAACCGGGCTCATATGTGTAGGTAACTTCACCTGTCTGTTCATCAACTGTGCGTGAAGTTGCTTTTTTTGTTGTTAATGTAACAGTTGTACCTGTAAGGTCGAATTTTTCTGTGTCAAGGTAATCCTGCTTTGTAGGTCTGTCAATAACTACAAGAGTTGATTCGTCAACTGCGGGGAATTCCCAGATGTTACCGGCAACCTCAACCTCAACGGGAAGAGCAACGTTGGAAAGTGCGTCATCAACAGGACCGAGACCGATTGCCAAGGGCTGCATAAAGCCCATAATGGTGCATGAATAATCAAGTGTACCGAAAACCTTGTCGGACTCGAAGTTCATAACGAAAGTAACTTCAAGTACAGTGCCCGCGTAATCCTCTGCACTGAATGATGCAAAGAATGCCTCGGGGTCTGTCATATAGTCAATGCCGTTTGCAACGATTGACTTCATTTCATAAGTGTATGCCTTGCTGTAACCGTCAAAAGCACAAAGCTTTGAGCTGTCGATTGTAAGATTGTGTGAGAAGAGTGCTTCTGTAACAGAAACATTTTCTGCAAGAGCGTATGAACCTGTAACTTCAAATGATAATTCAGGAGCAGGCTCTTCTGCGCTTACTGCAATGCTGGTGCAAGCAAAGAGCATTACAACAACAAGGGCAAGTGATAATAACTTTTTCATTGTCTGAATACCTCCTGATTATTTAATGCCTACGAGTGTCTGAATGAGGGTAACCAAAATGTTGTATATGTAACCGATGAGCTCACTTTCAGTTTCTGTCATGTTGTTGGGATCAAAAACTGAGGGGAACTTCTCTGTGCCGGGAATGTTCTCTGTAACCTCGCCCTTACAAACCTCACAAGTACCTGTCTGTGTCTGCTGGATGAAAAGACCGCCGTCATCATTGGGGATCCACTCATTAACAGTGTGAGCTTCGTAATTGTGAACCTTGCCGCAACCGAGGCAGTACTGGCCGTGACCTGCCTGGCCGAGGAAAACAACATCACCGAGAATGTGGTTTACTGTGATTGAAACTGTGCCTACAAGCTCGTTTTTATAGTAGACCTCAACCTCTCTGTCGGTAACATCGTTACCGTTAGCATCAGTACCAACGCTGAGAAGCTCGTTGAGTGCGGGCTTGAATACCCAATCATCGCTTGTAGGTGAGTATACAATAATCTCTGTGCCGTCTGTGATTGTAATACCCTGTGCCACAAAGTGGTCGCAGTCGGTATAGGCTGTTTTAAGGGGACCTGTCAGAATTGTGTAGGCACTTGCTGCGCTTGACACAAGAGAGAAAGGAACCACCAGCATAACTGCTACAAGTAAAACAGCAATTGCTTTCTTTGTTCTCATGATAAATTCCTCCAAAATAACTATAAATATACACTATTGGTAATCGTATTATAGCACAAGTGTTTTGAAATGTAAATACACAATTTACACTTAATTTGTTAATATTTTAGTAGTATATAAAAACATTAGTAAAATTTTGGAAGAAATGCCGAATTATTTTTACCAGGTTGACTTGCTTATGAGTGGGGTATATAATTTTTATGGTGATAAAAATGATAATAAAAGGTTTTCAGAAGCTGACTCTTCTGGACTATCCGGGCAGGACAGCCTGTACAGTCTTTACCGGGGGCTGTAATTTCAGATGTCCTTTTTGCCACAATGCTTTGCTTGTTACGGAGCAGGACAATGATTTTTACCCGGAGGAGGCTGTTTTTGAGCATCTCAGACTGCGCAAGAATGTGCTTGACGGTGTTGCAGTAACAGGTGGCGAGCCGCTTTTGCAAAAGGACATTGAACGGTTTTTGTATGAAATCAAGGAAATGGGCTATGATGTTAAGCTTGACACAAACGGTTCTTTCCCCGACAAGCTTAAAGGTATATTGGATATAGGTCTTGCAGATTATGTGGCAATGGACATAAAAAACAGCCCTCAAAAGTATGCGCAGACCATAGGCGTAAAGGATTACGATATTGCGCCTGTTCTGGAGAGTATGGATATTTTGAAAAACAGCGGTGTGGATTATGAGTTCAGGACTACCGTTACCGCAGATTTTCATACTGTTGAGGATATGGAAGAGATCTCTCGTTGGATTAAGGGTGTACCCCATTACTATTTGCAGAATTTTGTTGATTCGGGACAGCTTATTGACAGTAAATGCACAGGTGTTTCAAAGGATGTAATGAAACAGATGCTAGCAGTTGTGCAGCAGCACATTCCGCAGGCAGAAATAAGGGGTATATAAGCACACATAATTTTCTTTTCTGTATTTTTTTACCCTTTTTGTTGTGCAAGGGTATAATCAGAACACAATATATTGTGGTGTGTCTTAGTCCTCGTTTGTAGAAAAAAGCAATATTACACAAAACACAGAGGTTATATATGTGTATTATTGCCATATTTTACCGGATTTCAATCAATATCTTGTGTTGGGGTGTAAAAAGTTTTTTGCCTGAACACAAGATATTGTGTTTTTGGTATTGACAAAGCATACTACATCTGCTATTATCTATTACAGTCGCCGCCGAAAGGTACAGGTGTGTCGCGGCGGTCCAATGGTTATCGAAAAAATTTAAAGGAAGAAGGAGATTTATGTATCAGGTAATTAAGCGCGACGGCAAAATTGCAGATTTTAATATTGAAAAAATTGCTATTGCCATCAAGCAGGCATTTGAAGCCTGCAACAAACAGTATAACGACAATATAATTGATTTTCTTGCACTCAAGGTTACAGCAAACTTTGAACCCAAAATCAGCAATAACCTTGTTGCTGTTGAGGATGTTCAGGACAGCGTAGAGTCCGTTCTTGTACAGGCGGGCTATGCCGATGTTGCAAAGGCATACATTCTTTACAGAAAGAATCGTGAGAAAATCCGTAATATGAAATCAACCATCCTTGACTACAAGGAGCTTGTTGACAGCTATGTTAAGGTTACTGACTGGCGAGTTAAGGAGAACTCAACCGTTACATATTCAGTAGGCGGTCTTATCCTTTCCAACTCAGGTGCAATTACAGCAAACTACTGGCTTTCAGAGGTTTATGATGAGGAAATTGCCAATGCACACCGCAGCGGTGATGTTCACATCCATGACCTTTCAATGCTCACAGGTTACTGTGCAGGCTGGTCACTCAAGCAGCTTATTCAGGAGGGCCTCGGCGGTGTTCCCGGTAAGATTACCTCTGCACCTGCAAGTCACCTTGCTACTCTTTGCAATCAGATGGTTAACTTCCTCGGTATTATGCAGAATGAGTGGGCAGGCGCACAGGCTTTCTCATCCTTTGACACATACCTTGCTCCCTTTGTTAAGGTTGACAACCTTGATTACAAGCAGGTTAAAAAGTGCATTGAGTCCTTCATTTTCGGTGTAAACACACCTTCTCGTTGGGGTACACAGGCTCCGTTCTCAAACATTACTCTTGACTGGACTGTTCCTGCTGACCTTAAGGATACACCTGCTATCGTAGGTGGCAAAGAGATGGACTTCACTTACGGCGATTGTAAGAAGGAAATGGATATGGTTAACCGTGCATTCATTGAAACAATGATTGAGGGTGACGCTCACGGCAGAGGCTTCCAGTATCCTATCCCCACATATTCAATTACCCGTGACTTTGACTGGTCAGAATCTGAGAACAACAAGCTTCTCTTTGAAATGACTGCAAAATACGGTACACCCTACTTCTCAAACTATGTTAACTCCGATATGGAGCCCAGCGA
>JAZULH010000017.1:0-3838 GCA_045602985.1 Acutalibacteraceae bacterium
GGTGTTACCGTTGACAAAAAAGAACATCCGATTAAGAAAGCGTATGCGGGGAAAGAACAGCTAATTGCTGTGGACCTTCCGGGTGCATACTCCATGTCTCCGTTTACAAACGAAGAAAGCATTACCAGTTCTTATGTAAAGAAGGAAAAACCGGATGTTATCATCAACATTGTTGATGCCACAAATTTGAGCCGTAGTCTTTTCTTTACTACACAGCTTCTGGAACTTGGTGTTCCGGTAGTTGTTGCTCTTAATAAGAGCGATCTTAACGAAAAAAAAGGAACCAAAATTGACGAAGGAGTGCTCGCGGTAAAACTTGGCTGTCCTGTGATATGTACAGTTTCCACATCTGCGGAAGGGTTAAAGTCGGTTATTGATACTGCTGTTGCGCAGGTAGGTAAAAGACAGGAAGCTCCTTATGTTCAGGGAGATATTGATTTGACTGATAAAGCGGTTGTTGAAGCTGCGGATCGTAAGCGTTTTGATTTTGTAAATAAAATTGTAAAAGAAGTTGAAACACGCAAGATTCTCACTAAGGAAAAGAATGTTGGAGATAAGATAGATGCTGTGCTTACTAATAAGTGGCTTGGTATTCCGATTTTTGCTGTTGTTATGTACCTCGTATTCCAAATTTCCCAGGTGTGGGTAGGAACACCGGTTGCGGATATTCTTGTAGGATGGCTTGAAGCTTTTCAGGGCTGGGTAGGTGAGCTGTTGTCTGATGCCAATCCACTTCTTTCTGCAATACTTGTTGATGGTGTGATTGGTGGAGTGGTTGCAGTTGTTGGTTTCCTGCCACTTGTTATGGTTATGTATTTCCTTATTGCACTTTTAGAAGATTGCGGATATATGTCCCGTGTTGCGGTTGTGCTTGATCCTATTTTTAAAAAGGTTGGTCTTTCCGGCAAGTCAGTGATTCCTTTTGTCATCACTATCGGTTGTGCGGTTCCGGGTATTATGGCAAGTCGTACCATTCGTAACGAACGTGAAAGAAGAGCAACTGCTATGCTTGCACCGTTTATGCCTTGTGGTGCGAAAATCCCTGTTATTGCACTTTTTGCAGGAGCGTTTTTTGATGATGCGGGTTGGGTAAGCACCGTGATGTATCTCTCCGGTATTGTTCTTATTTTCCTTGGAGCACTTCTTGTAAACAAGATTGCCGGATATAAAGCAAGAAAATCTTTCTTTATCATTGAACTTCCGGAATACAAGCTACCTTCTCTTTGGGGTGCTTTCAAGTCCATGTGCAGTCGTGGTTGGGCGTACATAGTAAAAGCAGCAACTATTATTCTTCTTTGCAACATGGCAGTACAGTTGATGCAGACATTTACGTGGAGCTTTCAGGTTGCTGAGTCTGCTGACCAGTCAATCCTTGCTTCCATTGCATCTCCTTTTGCATATCTGCTTGTTCCGATTGTTGGTGTATTGTCATGGCAGCTTGCAGCAGCAGCGGTTACCGGTTTTATTGCGAAAGAGAATGTTGTTGGTACGCTTGCCGTGTGCTTTGTAGGTCTTGAGAATCTTATTGACACCGAAGAACTTGCGCTTATGGAAGGTGCAGGAGCAGAAGTTGCGGGTATCATGGCAATCACTAAGGTGGCAGCGTTGGCTTATCTGATGTTTAACCTTTATACTCCACCTTGTTTTGCAGCCATCGGTGCTATGAATGCTGAGATGAAGAGTGGAAAATGGATGTGGGGCGGTATTGGTCTTCAGCTCGCTACCGGATATACAGTAGCATATTTTGTATATACTATTGGTACAATTATTACCGGTGGTACACTCAATATTGGTGCAGCTATTGGTGGTCTGATTGCAGTGGCTGTTATTGTAGCTGTTATTGTAGGTATTATTATGAATACAAACAAGAAACTGAAAGCAGAATATGCTTTGAATCGTGTGAAAAATTAATTTGTGTGTATAGGGTCTAGGTTATGGAAAATATTGTTATTATTATAATTTTGATTACAATTGTTATAAGTATTATATGCTTTTTGGTTCGTTCAAAAAAACATGGAGAGACTTGTATTGGTTGCCCTTATTCAAAACAATGCAGGGATAAATGTGGTAATAATTGTGATTGTAGCAATAGCAGCCCTGGCAAAGATATAATTTGAGATTGATTGAAAGCGGATGGCATTACAATGCCATTCGTTTTCTGGTTTTATAAAACATATTCACTTTCTCTTCCATGTGTATTACAATGGTACTGTGATGGATGATTTAAGGAGGGTAAAATGACTCATATAGATAAAAAGGGGTACGCTCCAATAACAATAAGAGTTTATTCCAAGGAAAAAGAGCTTTTGCTGGAAGACGAGGTGTTATGTGCATATAACATCAAAACTTCCGAAATCGTGGCGGTAGGAAAAGAGGCAAGGCGATATACGGATGATGCTTATATCATGGTCGAATCTCCAACCAAATGGGGTGTGGTGGCGGAATATACTGTTTTTAGGAAGGTAATATTTGGGTTTATAAAGAAACTGCGGCCCAAAGCACTTTTTAAGCCGAAGATGGCGGTATGTGTGCCGGCAAATCTCACAGAGGTGGAGAGCAAGGCCTTTTTGGAAAGTTTTGATCCTTATGTAAGAAAGCCATTTGCTTTTTTTTATAAAAAATCTTTTGCTCAGTATGCAGAACAGGGAATGGTGCCTGAGGGTATGGATTATTATGTAGAGTTTGCATCAGAGTATTATGCGTCGGAGTATTTTGAGTAGACAGATATTTGATATTATTCAAAGAATAGCAATAAAGTTTGCGGAGCGTTAAATATGCGGAATATATTTGGATATTTTGCGCCGAATGTCCCTTGTTACATGGGGGAATGTGTGCTAGTATGATTCTTGTAGGCTTTTTGTACCAAAAAACTAAAGGAGGAAAAAGAAATTGAGGAAAAGACGGTTGGAAGCAATTTTAAGACGTTTTTTTGCGTTTGCTTTAGCACTGATTGTGATGCTCTCTACAGTTGAGTTATCATCAATCAGTGTTTTGGCTGCAGAAAATGCGGCGGAAGTTGCAGTAGAAGAAACGACAGAGGAAGCTTCTGAAGAGATAGTAGAGGAAGCTGTGTCCGAGGATGCGACAGAGGAAGTTTCTGAAGGGGAAACAGAAGAATATGATGTTGATACCAAGGACGAAGTAAAAGCATTACCGTATACAGGTACGATTAGTGAGGATGATGAGTATGGTCGTACGCTTGGTATCTATGAATCTCATATGAAAGCGCATGGAATGCAGGTGAATGCTGAGAATATGATAGCTATCATTCAGGCACAAACAGAACCGGTAAACAGAGTTATTATTGATGTTTCCGATACCAGCGGTTTTCATATCATTACCAAAGAATTGTGGAATGAAGCGCTTACAATTTTAACCGAAAATGCAGAATTTAAAAGAAAATTTATCTCTTTTCAATCTTATATAAATTCATCATTATATGTTTATGAATTTTTGAACCCGGTTAAAATACAGCAGGATGTTGATGTTGCTTTTTCATATGAAATCGGTGAGCCGGAAGAAGGTCTGTCTTTTCAATTTGAACAGGTGGATTTTGCTTGTACCACTTTTTTTGACTTTTTCACGATTGAAGGTTGTGAAGAGTATGAGCCTATGCGGGCGGCTTACGGACTGCATGATTCATATGCGTTTTTTGACGGTGAAAAACAAATAATTAATCAGCATGTGTCTGTTTATGCAGATGAACCCGGTTATGTAATGACCAGTTTCGGCTTTGGAAGTGTGCTTGAACCCGGAAAAACATACACCATTAAGGGCGTAACGGAAGAAAGTAGTGATGAATTACCATATACGGGTGATGTTGCAGAAAATGAGTGGT
>JAZULH010000018.1:0-16965 GCA_045602985.1 Acutalibacteraceae bacterium
GGAAGATGGATGCAGCTGCACTCGTAAAGTGCCCCAACTGTGGTGACTACAAGAGACCCCACAGACTTTGCACAGCATGCGGCTACTACAACGGCAAGCAGGTTATCGCAGTTGACTAATCTGTAATAGTCTCGTATTTCAGAGGGCGGTGAGAGAAAAGTCTCCCCGCCCTGTTGGACTTTATTTAGATTATCCATAAACTTGAAAAAAGAGGTGAGAGATGTGTCTGTTGTTATTGAATCAGTGCTCACAGATTCCTATGCCTATAGGGTAGGTATCCTGTCAGGTGATGAGTTGGTTTCTATCAATTCTCACGAGATATTTGATGTGCTTGATTATCGGTTTTACATTCAGGCTCGTAAACTCTCGCTTTTAGTAAACAGAGCAGGCGAGGAGATTACATTTAATATCCGCAAGAGTGACGAGTTTTCCGATATAGGTCTTGAGTTTAAGACTTATCTTATGGACAAGCAGCATTCCTGTAAGAATAAATGTATATTCTGCTTTGTTGACCAGATGCCCAAGGGTATGCGCGACACCCTTTACTTTAAAGATGATGATGCGCGTATGTCCTTCCTGTTCGGCAATTACATTACGCTTACAGGACTTTGTGAGCGTGAGGTTCAGCGCATAATAGATATGCACATTTCACCAATTAATATTTCCGTTCATACCACCAATCCCGAACTTCGTGTCAGGATGATGAAAAATCCAAACGCAGGGGAATCATTGTCGATTGTCAAGCGGCTTGCGGATAGCGGAATAGATATGAACACACAGCTTGTTCTTTGTCCCGGAATTAATGACGGTGAAGAACTCCGTCGTTCGTTAAGGGAGCTTTCGGAGTATTCTCCCTATATAAAGAGCATAGCTGCAGTGCCTGTGGGACTCACAAAATATCGGGACGGTCTTTATCCTTTGCGGACTTACACAAAAGCAGAGGCATCAGAAGTAATTGATATTATTGATGATTTCAACGCACACTACGCTTTCTTTAATAACGGAGAGGTTCTGGCGTATGCTTCGGATGAGTTTTATCTTATTGCACAACGGCCTTTGCCTGATGCGGAGTACTACGGCGAATTCTCCCAGCTTGATAACGGAGTGGGAATGTGTGCGTTGTTAAAGGATGAGTTTTTAACTGCCCTTGAAGAGGCTAATCCCTGTAAGGTGAATCGTACCGTGACAATTGCAACAGGCGAAGCCGCTTATAATTTGCTGAGTGAGCTTTCAAGCCTTGCCGAATCAAAATTTGGTGGGCTTAAAATAAATGTTATCAAAATAGTAAACCGCTTCTTTGGTGAGACTGTAACTGTTGCAGGGCTTATTACAGGACAGGATTATAAAGAACAGCTTAAGGACATAGCTTTAGGCGATGCTTTGTTGATACCCAGGGTTTCTTTGCGGAACGAAGGGGATAAATTCCTTGATGATGTAACTTTTTCAGATTTAGAAGATTTCTTAGGTGTAAAAGTCTATGCCGTTTCTAACGACGGATACGAGCTTTTGAATTTATTGATTGACGGAGGTGTTTAATATGCCCAGACCGGTTGTTGCTATTGTGGGCAGACCCAATGTGGGTAAATCCACCCTTTTTAATAAGCTTACAGGTACTCGACTTGCTATTGTTGATAACACTCCCGGTGTCACACGTGACAGGCTTTTTGGTGATTGTGAGTGGCTCGGGCACAGTATGCTGCTTGTTGATACAGGTGGTATTGAGCCTTATTCTACCGATATTATATTGTCACAAATGCGACGTCAGGCTCAGCTTGCCATTGACAGCGCGAATGTGATAATTATGGTTACCGATGTGCGCGACGGTATCGTTGCTACAGATGAAGAGGTTGCCGCAATGCTTCAGAAAAGCGGCAAGCCAATTGTTCTTGCGGTAAATAAATGTGATGGCTTGGGTGCACCGCCGCCGGAGCTTTATGAGTTTTACAATCTTGGATTGGGGGATCCTATTCCGGTATCATCTGTCCACGGACACGGTACAGGTGATTTGCTTGATGAGGTTCTGAAGCATCTTCCTAAGGAGTATCTTGTTGAGGAAAATGATGAGGATGACTACATCAAGGTAGCTGTTATCGGTAAGCCCAATGTGGGTAAATCCTCCCTTGTAAATAAAATTATCGGTGAAGACCGAATGATTGTTTCAAATATAGCAGGTACAACGCGTGATGCCACCGATAGCTTCGTTGAGAATGACCACGGTAAATTTATGTTTATTGATACAGCAGGTCTCCGACGCAAATCAAAGGTCGAGGAGGCTGTGGAAAAATACAGCGTTCTCAGGACGGATATGGCAATTGAACGTGCCAATGTTTGCGTTATAATGGTAGATGCACTTGAGGGCTTTACCGAGCAGGACAGTAAGGTTGCCGGTAAAGCTTTGGAGCTTGGCAAAGGCTGTATTATTGCTGTGAATAAGTGGGATGCTTATGAAAAAGACGGTAAAACAATGGATAATTACCGCAAGGAGCTTATGAAGGACTTTTCATTTATGTCCTATGCACCCATTATCTTTATTTCTGCAAAAACAGGTCAGCGTGTTGACAGACTGTACGAACTGATTAAGTTTGTTGATACACAGAACGCAATGCGAATAAAGACAGGTCAGCTCAATGAGATTCTTGCAGCGGCAACACTTCGTGTTCAGCCGCCGACAGATAAGGGGAAGCGTCTTAAAATATACTATATGACTCAGGCTTCTACAAGGCCGCCAACATTTATCTGCTTTGTAAACAGCGCGGAGCTGTTCCACTACAGCTATCAGCGATATATTGAAAATCAGATACGTGAGGTTTACGGACTTGAGGGAACACCTGTGCGTTTTGTAATACGTGAACGCAGTGATAAAAGTAAACATTAAAAAAACCGAGGAATCGTTGATTCCTCGGTAATTTTTTTATTATGTTTTCTTTTTCGGTTTCATAAGAACTGCACCTATAATCATAAATACGGCGAAAACTATCAGATAGAATAAAACCGGGCAGGAGAACTCACCGTTCGCTTTAGCGTTAATATATGGTGTGTAACCGTGTGAGAAAAGTGCGGCAAATACCATAAAAGCGGAGCCTATAATACCAAGTCCCGGTAAAAGGAATCTCTTAACCGCAGGAAGAGTTTTTTCTTTCCTCATAAACTGAATAAACATAGGAATGTAGAGCGCGTAAATTGTAATAATGGGAAGCTCAGATGAGTCGAAGTTAAAGTAACCGAACCAGCCTTCGGGAGCAAGGTTAGCTCCATAGAAGAATACAAGCCACGCAGAAACAACCACAAGACCGATTATGCAGGAGTTAGAGGGCATACCTGATGAAGGGTCAATCTGCTTCATAAGATTAACCTTAGGTCCGAATCCGCGGACTGCAAGTGAGTACATACCGCGAATACAACCGATCAGCAAGCCGTTAAGTGTTCCCAGGCAGGAAACAGCAACAAAAAGGTTGAGAATGTTGCCGAAAACATTACCGAAAACTGTAACAAATGCAGGGGCAGTGCCTTCTTCAATAAGTGTTTTAACAGGAGCACCGCCTGCAACACCTATGTAATAGAACAAATAAATTGCTATTATTATAAATCCACCCAGAACAAGAGCAATGGGGAGATTTTTTTTAGAGTTTTTGATTTCGGAGTTGATTGAAGTTGCAAGAATCCAACCCTCGTATGCAAAAGCAGTAGCAACAACTGCACCAAACAATGGTGTAAAGTCGCCTGTGCCTGTGCTGAAATTTGTTGCTAGAATTGTTGTCGGCTCACCTGCAAGGTTGTGTGTACAGCCGTAGATTGTGCCCACAATCGCCATAAGTAAGAGGGGAATAAGCTTTATGAAGGTTGTGCTGATCTGGAGTTTACCTGCAAGCTTTGATGAAAGCGTATTTACCGCAAAAACAAAGATTAGTATAAAGCCGGCTAAAAGGAAGGTTTCTGTACCTGTAACAGGATTGCCTGCAAGCTGGAAATCAGGGTTAACAGATACCATAAATGTGAAGAAATATCTTGCTGTAAGCCAAGCAAGAACCGATGTCATTGCAGGGGTATAAACCAATGTGGTAAACCAACCCACAAGGTAAGCGTACTTGCTGCCGATGGTAGCTTCTGCGTAGTCAACAAGTCCGTTAACCTTTTCGTACCTTTGTGCCATAACACAAAACGCAAGCACACAGAAAATCATGATTATACCACCGATTATCCAGGCGAGGATACCCATTGGCATATCACCGTTTGTTTTGTCAAGTATTGCCTGTGCCTTGAAGAAAACACCCGAACCTACAACAGTTCCTACAACCATACAGATTGCCATTAATAAGCCGTATTGTTTTTTTAATCCGTTTTCCATTAAATCACCCTTTTATTCAATTATATGAACACAAATGTGTTTATACCGTGAAAAAATGCCTGTCCAGAATATCCGACGCAGTAATAACAAACCTTACACACGGACGTGCCTTATAATACTCGGCTGTCCTGGGGTCAGAAACAGGCGATGTGGATTTACCCATATTGCCCAGAAGGTCACGGCAGATTATTGTAGAATGCTCTGCCTTGAATTCCTCTGCAAGCTTTTGTATAAGGGCGTAGTGGGCATCCTTTTTTTCCTTGGGGTCATTTTTGTCATAGCCTGCCAGGAGACCTGCCACCATAAACATGCCTGTAACGGCTCCGCAGACCTCTCGCATTCTGCCCATACCACCACCAAATGATGATGCAAGTCTGGCGGCTGTTTTTTCATCAAGACCGCAATCTTCGGCAAAAGCCACAAAGACTGCCTGACTGCAGTTGCAGCCATTACAGAATAACTCTGCGGCACGTTGTGAATGACCCATAAAATAACCTCACTGTTAAGTACAATAATACATATCTCATTATAGTGTTTGTGAAAGTGTTTGTAAAGTGTCATAAACAGAAAAAATTTACACGTGTTTTTGTGCGATTTATTAAATTTATGCCACTTTGTTGAAATAACCTTGCATTTTGTGGTATACTGTAAAAAAACAGTTTGAAAGGGTAGTTGTATGAAGCTTTCTCTTGTGGTGCCTTGCTTTAATGAGCAGGACAATGTTCAGCCGTTTTACGAGGCTGTAGAAAATGCCTTTTCCGGCTTGGTCCGTGATTATGAAATAGTTTTTGTAAATGACGGCAGTACAGATAAAACAGGTGAAAATCTCAGAGCCTTGTACAACCACAACTCAGGTAAGGTTCAGGTTCTTACATTCAGTCGCAATTTTGGTAAAGAGGCGGCAATATATGCAGGTCTTTCCTATGCTAAAGGTGACTTGGTTTGCATTATAGATGCTGATCTTCAGCAACGCCCCGAGGTTGTTATTGAAATGCTGCAGGTTATGGCAGGGGACGAAAGCGTGGATTGTGTTGCTGCATATCAGGCAAATCGTAAAGAGGGAAAAGCAATTTCTGTTACAAAATCCTTCTTCTACAAAATAATAAATAAAATTGCCGAGGTTGATTTTGTTAACGGTGCATCGGATTTCAGACTGATGAAGCGTGCAATGGTTGATGCTGTTCTGAGTATGAGCGAACGCCACCGTTTTTCAAAGGGTATTTTCAGCTGGGTTGGCTTTAATACAGCCTACATTCCTTACGATGTTGCCGAGCGTCAGTCAGGTGAAACCAAGTGGAGTGTATACAAGCTGTTCAGATATGCTGTCGACGGCATAATATCCTTTTCCACCTTTCCTTTAAAGTTTGCAACAGGTATAGGTTTTTTCTCATCAGTTATTTCGGTGTTTTATTTGTTTTTTGTGGTAATACAAAAACTCTTCTTCGGTATTGATGTGCCGGGTTATGCAACAATTGTTGTTCTGGTGCTGTTTCTGGGCGGTATGCAATTATTCTGCCATGGTATTCTTGGAGAGTATATTTCAAAGATTTACATTCAGTCAAAAAACCGACCGATTTTTATATTAAAGGAGCATTTAGGTAAGGATGATTAACAAAATAAAAGGGCTCGTAATTCGGCAAAGAGAGGTCGTTCTGTATGCTCTTTTCGGTATTGCCACAACTCTTGCTAATTTTTTTACATTCCACTTTTTCACAAGATTTCTTGGCGAGGAATACTATCTGTTAAATAATGCTTTGGCATGGATTGCGGGAGTAGTCGTTGCTTTCCTGACCAACAAAAGCTGGGTTTTTGAGTCGCGCAACTGGGGGCTAAAGCAAGTGAGCAAGGAGTTTGCGGAGTTTACAGTTGCCCGTCTTTTGAGCTTTGGCTTTGAAGAGGGCGGTATGTTGCTTTTTGTATCCTTCCTGGGTCTTGGCGCAAAGTCATTGACTCTCTTCGGCATAACCATTTCAGGTCAGTATATTATAAAAATTCTGCTTTCTGTAGGTGTAGTTACAATGAACTATTTCTTCAGCAAGTTCGTTATCTTTAAAAAGAATAACAATAAAAAGAACAAAGAATAATACAAAAGCACTTGAACTGAATGTTCAAGTGCTTTTTCTTTGGCACCCCCAATAGGAATCGAACCTATAACTAACCCTTAGGAGGGGTTTATTATATCCATTTAACTATGGAGGCGAATATTCTGTTACTGTAACCGCAAATTCAACATTGATAATTATAACAAATCAATAACTTTTGTCAAGTGTAAAAATGACCTGTAATACAATTTGGTTACATATCACGGTGCTTGTTCTTTAGCTGAACAATTTTATTTTGTTGTATTGTTTTACCGTGTCCGATACATAGTAAACGGGCTTTTTGAAATAATAACTGTGAAAGGAGTCTTTTTATGAGTAAAAAAAAGAATAAAAAGCAGAGCTATAACCCGGAAATTTCTGTTGTCAGTTACATTCGCAATCCCGAAACTGCGGAAGAGATGGTAAATTCATACGGAACCTACAATATCCAACCGACAGCGGATACGGATAATGACTTTCCGGCAATAGCCCAGGGCGAAAATGAACGCATTAAAAATCGTAATAAAGAATTTTACCGCGACGGCGGTGATAAAAATCCGGCGTCGGACTTAACTGATGAAACAGCATTCTGATGATTTTACGCCAAAATATTAACCTATGGAGAAATTTCACTCCATAGGTTTTTACAATATGCTTCAGTTTGTGATGGGTAGTGTGCTTTTGCGACAAAAAGAAGTGGTTTTTGCCATTACAATGTGACAAGTTTTTTATGTGTAGTTATATAAAATTGTAAAAAACAAGCATTGGAGTACATTTATGAGCGTAATTGAAGCAGTCAGAGTTTATTCACAAAAAGTTCAGTCTACAAAGGACAGGCATATATTTACAATTCTAAAAAAACACATGGTAGCCTTTGTCGGGGGTTTGTTGTTCAGCTTAGCAGGCTTTGGGGCGGGATTTTCGCCCTTCGGCATTGCTTTTGCCTGTAGCATGGAAAATACAATTACTGTTACATCTACGTTGGGTGCGGTTCTGGGTTATTTTCTTTCATTGGAGTCTGTTTCTGCGCTCAGATATACTGCATCGGCGCTTGCAATGGCGGTAATAATTATTTCACTAAAGTCCTTTAAAAATCTACATAAAAATAGGGTTGTACCTGTTATTGTGACCTTTGTGTGCCTGTTTGTAACAGGGTTTGCCGTTGCACTTGCGGAAGGACTGTCATCATTGAATATATTGCTGTGCTTTTCCGAAAGTATTATCGGCGGTGCCTCGTCATATGTTTTTTTCGTGTGCAGGCAGGTAACATCGTTTAAAAAAGGGTTTACCTCTGTTTCGTCTAAGGAAGCAACTGCTCTGATTATCGCCTTTGCAGTATTACTTTTGTCAATAAACGACATCAGCTTTTACGGTATCTATCCGGCTCATATTTTATCGTGTGTTATCATCCTTGTGTGTGGCTATTACGGCCGTGAGGCAGGTGGCGCCATAGTAGGGGTGTGCACAGGTACTGCTCTGACCCTGTGTGACGGCGGTACAGAGCTGCTGGCATTTTACTCGTTGGGAGGTCTGCTTTGTGGAGCGTTTTCGTCCTTCGGGAAAATTGCCTGTACAACTGCTTTTGCGTTTTCAGGTGTTGCAGTAACCATCATCTGCTACGGTACACAGGCGATTGCTCCTGTAGTTGCAGAAACACTTATCAGTGTAGTTCTGTTTTTTATCATTACTCGATGGTTCGGTGACACGCTGGAATCTGTGTTGGTACCAAGGGTTGCATCACCCGTTATTGAGTCTGTTAAAAGTGATATTGTTTCAAAGCTGCGTCGTGCCGCAGAGTACTCTTTGGAAATATGCAGTTCCGTTACAGCAGTTAACAATGCGCTTAATAAAAGCGATAAGTGGGACACAAATGAGATTATTAAAAAAACCAAGAACAAAGTATGCGGTTCCTGTGGCTTGTACGAGGCTTGCTGGAGGGAAACTCCGCAAGCAACAGTTGATAACTTCAATGCCTTATTGAATCTGAAAAAAAGCGGTGTACATCTTGAGTACAAAACAGCACCGCAGGGGTTTGCTTCGGCGTGCATACGAACTGAAAATGTATGCAGCAGCTTTAATAAACTTTACGCGGAGTATAAGGTTCATTTTTTAACCGAAAACCGTATGAATGAGATTCAATCAATGTCGGCAGAGCACTTTGTGAATATTTCAGGCTTGTTGCGGTCGTTAAGCGATTCTGTACAACAAAGTGCAAGGTTTGATATGGAAACTGCCGCACAGCTTCGTGTTACTGCAGGGGAATGTGGCTTTGAGGTTGCTGACTGTGTCTGTGTTATAAATGATACGGATAAATTAAAAATAGAGTTGCAGGTTAAGCAGGGCTTTGATAAAGATTCATTAGTTACCCTGAACAACCGTATTGCTCGGATTACGGATAAACGTCTTGATTTGCCTGAACAGGAGCGTTACGAGGATTACGTGAAGCTTATATATAAAGAACAGCCGGATTATAAAATTGTAAGCTCTGCCGTACAGTATAATGCAGGCAATGAAAAATATTCCGGTGATAGTTATTCAATTTTTCAGGATGGAAACGGCTATTTTTATGCAGTTATATGTGATGGTATGGGTACAGGTACAAAGGCGGCAATAACCTCATCATTGGCAGTCAGTCTTCTTGAAAAGCTTTTAAAGGCAGGCTTCGGTATAAAGCCTGCAATCAGTACCGTCAATACCTGTCTGGCATCAAAATCAGGGGATGAATGTTCATCTTCCTTAGATTTATTCGTAGTAGATTTGTATACAGGTCACTCTGAATTCTATAAATGCGGTGCATCAGAAACGCTTGTTAAACGTCGGGGTAAGGTGTTGAACATAGGGTTCGAATCAATGCCACTCGGCATTTTGCGTGAAAGCGATGTCGGATATGGTACAGGGTATCTTGATAAGGGAGATGTTGTTGTGCTCTGTTCTGATGGTGTGCGTCCTGAGGATTACTATGACATACGCCATGACTTAAAAAGCTTTTCGGGTGGTAGCGTAAAGGATTTTACGTATGAGCTTTGTAAAAAAATCAGGAAAAAGCAACCTGAAAAGAACGATGATATGACTGTGCTGACTCTGGTGTTAACCGATAATTCATAAGGGGTGATATTTATGTACAAATTTACAGGCTTTACCGACAGCGCCAATAATGCCTTGAATTATGCAGTTGAATCTGCGGAAAATATGGGGCACACATATATCGGCAGTGAGCATTTGTTGTTGGGACTTTTATCTGATACGCGTATGGTTTCTGCTACAGTCCTCGGGCTTAAACGTGTAACCCTGAAAAAGGCGGAGGAGCAGATAAAGGGAAGTGTGGGTCTTGGTTTACCGACAAATCTTACGCCCGATGATATTACCCCGCGTTGTCGCAAAATAATAGAAAATGCGCTGTCTGTGGGCAGAAGTGCATCCACATCCGACGCCGGAACAGAACAGCTCCTTACGGCTCTTGCAGGTGAAAGTGATTGTGCCGCCTGCAGAATACTTATTGCTTTGGGAGTTCAACCATATGAGCTTTTAATGAATTCACGGAGCAAAGAAAACGCTTCCGAAGCAGGGCAGTCGAAAAGCACAAAACCGCTTTCCGCTACTCTTGATAAATACGGCAAGGATTTAACCGAGGCGGCAAGGCGCGGTAATATTGACCCTGTTATCGGTCGTGATAAGGAAATTGAACGCGTCATAGAAATACTGTGTCGCAGAACAAAAAATAATCCGTGCCTCATTGGTGAATCGGGTGTTGGCAAAACCGCTGTGGCTGAAGGTCTTGCTTTGCAAATTGCAGAGGGTACAGTGCCGCGTATGCTGAAAACCAAGCGTGTAGTAAGCGTGGATCTGACCTGCATGGTGGCGGGCACTAAATATCGCGGTGATTTTGAGGAACGAATTAAAAATATTGTTGAGGAGGTTTGCCGTGAAGGTAATGTTATATTATTTATTGATGAATTACACAATATAGTCGGGGCAGGCTCAGCTGAGGGTGCTGTTGATGCGGCAAATATACTTAAGCCGTCCCTTGCCCGTGGTGAGATTCAGGTCGTGGGAGCTACAACGATTGATGAGTATCGTAAGTATATTGAAAAGGATTCTGCCCTGGAGCGACGTTTTCAGACGGTTTCAGTTGAAGAGCCGTCGCCTGACGAGGCTGTTACAATGATAAACGGCCTTAAGGACAGGTATGAAAAGCATCATAAAGTTAAAATAACTGATGAGGCAATTGTCGCGGCTGTTGAGCTGAGCAGTCGTTATATCTCAGACAGGTACCTACCCGACAAAGCAATAGATTTGGTGGACGAAGCATCGTCAAGAGTCAGATTAAAGGGTTATACACCGCCCGATGAGGTAGTTGCTTTAGAAAACAAATTGAAGAATACACTCAGCGATAAGCAGACTGCAGTTGAAAACCAGGATTTTGAAACCGCCGCAAGATTACGTGACCGCGAAAAGAATGTTGCCAAGGAGCTGCGTAATGCAAAGCGGCTGTGGGAGGATTCCGTGGAGAATTCTGAACGTACCGTAACAGGGGAGGATATTGCACAGATTGTGTCAATGTGGACAAATATCCCTGTGTCACGTATAACTCAGGCAGAGAGCGAAAGGCTGTTGAATCTTGAACAGGCTCTTCATAAGCGGATTGTCGGGCAGGAGGATTGTGTTACCGCCATTGCAAAAGCCGTACGCCGCGGACGGTCTGTGTTTAAAAATCCAAAAAGACCCATTGGTTCATTCCTCCTTCTTGGTCCCACAGGTGTGGGTAAAACGGAGTTAACAAAGGCATTGGCAGAGGTTCTCTTCGGTTCGGAGCAAAGGATAATACGCTTTGATATGTCTGAGTATATGGAAAAACACGCTGTTTCAAAGCTTGTCGGTGCACCGCCGGGTTATGTGGGATTTGATGACGGCGGACAGCTTACCGAACAGGTGAGGCATCATCCGTACTCTATTATTTTGTTCGATGAAATAGAAAAAGCCGACACGGAAATATTTAATCTGCTTTTGCAGATTCTTGAGGATGGTGTGCTTACAGATTCTAACGGCAGAAAGGCGGATTTTAAAAACAGCGTTATAATAATGACCTCAAATATAGGTGCCAAGCTCATTACAAGCAGCAAAAGTGCCATGGGCTTTGTTGATGATGATACAGAACTCAAAAAGCACCAACGTATGAAAACACTTGTTATTGATGAGGTGAAGCGTTTTTTCAAGCCTGAATTTGTGAATAGAATTGACGAAATAATTGTTTTTTCTTCCCTTACACAAGAGCAAATCAAGCAGATTACACGTAATATGCTTGCTGAATTCTCAAAAAGATGCTCGTCGGCGGATATCGAGGTGGAATTTACCTGTGATGTAGTTGAAAATATTGCCCGTTTGGGTACTGATTCCCAATATGGTGCACGTCCCTTGCGACGGGTAATCACAACTTATGTTGAGGATGTATTCGCCGAAAGGTTTCTGTGCGGAGACATAAAAAACGGTATGAAGCTTCTTTGCTGTTGGGACAATGAGGGGATAAGTATTGTCAACAAAACAGATAATTTAACAGTGAGATGAAAACGGCAGATTTTCTGCCGTTTTTTCTGTTGTCTGTTGTTGACATTCTTGGTAAAAAAATTTATAATATAAGGTAATTTATTATAACCAATTATCGGCGGTGATGTTATGAAGAAAAAGGTATTGTCAATTCTGCTTACCATCTTTGTAATTTTTACAGTTATGTCTGCCTTGGGTGTTTCCGCAAGTGCAGCAAATATAGGCACGGTAACAGGTGTTTTACAGGATACTTCAGACCCTACCAACAACGCCATTGAATGGGCTTTCACCTACAATCGTTATGAGGGCACAGCCACATTGACGCTCAGCGGCAACGGATATATGCCTAATGCTACCTATGCGGAAAGCTGGCTTCCCGTTCAGAATGAGGTTCAGTGCTATGTTACCAGACTCGTGGTTAAAGACGGTGTCAAAAGCATTATGGAAAATGCATTTTTGGGCGAAATCTATCTTGAAGAAGTAACCCTGCCCGATTCAATTGAAAGCATAGGTGAGGGTGCATTTGCTTACACCTCGATTGAAAAAATGTATATTCCCCAAAGGCTTGAGTATGTAAACAGCCTTATGTTTATCGGTTCACCTATTAAGGAGTACACAGTTTCAAACTATAACGAGAATTACAGGAGTAACGGCGGCTTTATTTATTCAAAGGATATGACCGAGCTTGTTGTTGCCCCTGCAGGTAAGTGGATTGATAATTCCAACTATGCTTATACAATTCCTTCAAGTGTAACAAGCATCGCACCGTACGCTTTTTACGGTGTAAACATTAACAGTATAAACATTCCCTCCAATGTCAGGATTATCCGACAGATGGCGTTCAGCGGTTCGTCACTCAGCAGGGTGACCTTCCAGAACGGCATACAGATGCTTTATGATAGCGTTTTTATGGATTGTAAAAATCTCAAACAGGTTCACTTGCCGTCTTCGTTAACTTATGTGGGAATGTACACCTTCGGTTATTATTACAAAATCAATTATACTGCAGCACAGGCTGTGCTTGATGATGCAGGCATTAATTATAAGCCGTTGGATGAGGATAATATCCAATATTATCTTGACACCATCGGTTATACGGTTGACCAGTTTATGGAGCCCGTTGCGAATACGTCCTTTCTTTTTTATGCACCGGATAATTCAGCAGGTGCAAAATACGCTCAAAACAACGGTATGAAGCGCATAAGGTCACAGGCACTTACTCCTGTTGCCACAAGTGCTGTATCATCAAACGGTGGTATGCTTGTTAAGTGGACCTTTTCAAGTGATGCTACAGGTTACTATGTTTACAGGAAAAACCTTAACAATGTATGGGAGCGTATTGCTATTGTCCGCGGCGGCGGAACAACCTCGTATGTTGATGCAGGTGCCTATGCAGGAAGAACTAATATTTATACCGTCAGGGCATATAACGCTTCGGGTCAGAGCTATTGCTACCAAAGCGGTGTTTCAGGCTTCTACGTACCTGCTCCCAAGCTTACCTCCATTGCCAATAACGTAAACGGCATACGCATTAATTGGGCAAAGCAAAGCGGTATAACTCAGTACAACATCTACAGAAAAACATCAAGTCAGATTTCCTGGCAGTATCTTACATCAGTTCCGGGCTCTGCAACTTACTATGTTGATACATCGGTAAAGTCCAATTCCCGTTATTCATACACGGTAATGGCGTCAATAAAAACCGCAAACAGCGCTTATAACAATACGGGGCTTTCTGTAATATTTGTGGATGATCCCGCATTTTCCGTATATAACATAACAAACGGTATTGCAGTTAAATGGTCACACGGCTATTATGCCGATTCCTTCCGTATTTACCGCAAAACAAACGGAGGCAGCTGGCAGCTTATAAAGGTTGCCGATGGCAAGGATACTGTTTATTACGATAAAGCAGTTACCCGAGGTACTTCGTATACATACACAGTCAGGGCAGTGTATAACAGCTCTTTAAGCTGTTATTATCCTGCAGGAAAAACCCTTGTTTCGATTGATGCCCCTCTCACGGTTAAAGTGCAGAACAGGGTTTCCGGGGCAATGGTCACATGGAACAGAGCATCAGGTGCCCAAGGGTATCACATTTACAGGCGTGTTGCAGGTGGTAATTGGGTCCGTATTGCAACAGTAAAGGGTATTGGTACATTACAGTACCTTGACACCAAAGCCCAAAGCGGTACACAGTATTATTACACCGTCAGGGCATACAACGGCTCTTCGTTGTCAACGTACAACACAAATGGTACAGCATTGACCTTTGTTGCAACACCTCGTTTGATTTCCGCAAAGAGTGTTAAGGCAGGCGTAACTGTCACGTATTCAAAGTCAGCAAATTGTGACGGATACTATGTGTACCGTAAAACAGCAGGCTCGAGCTGGGTTCGTATAGCAACGGTTAATGGTGCCGATAAGGTTTCTTATACGGATCGCGGAGCTGTTAAGGGCACAACATACATTTACACCGTCAAAGCATATAAGGGCTCTGTAATGAGCAGTTATTTTGCAAACGGTATTGAGGTTAAGGATATATACTGATATGTTTTTTAAAAAGAAAAAATCTGCAGAACAAGAGGGGTATCAATATAAACCCCGTCAGTTCGACAGGGATGAAAAAATTGCTATACAGAAAATAGTTTCAACAATTCCTGTCACACGTAAGCTCCTGTCACAGAATTTGCTTGTTACTGCAATAAATAATTATGTGGTTAAAAATATAAAGCTGGGGTCAACTGCGGCTCATCACATCAACACCACAAAGCATCCTCAGTTGTTTTTTCAGTCTGTCAAGGATTTAGTTTGCACAACAGAAAATCTGCAAAAACTGGAACCATATTGGCGGTTTGAGGGTCATACACCCACAGAGCAGCTGGAGGATTTCAATTCACGCCGCGATGTAATTATAAAGGGTTTTATTTACGAGTCTTTTACAGACCTGGTGGTACAGATTAATGCCAAAAAGAGCCCTGCGGCAAAACAGCGGTTGTTTGATGAATATCAGGCATCGCTCTTAAATAACCTGGAAATATGCGGTGAGGAAAATTTTGAGTTTTTCAAAAATCTGTGCCGCGAGAAGTTAAATATTACCGAATGAAGGAGAAATTTACAATGGCTTATCTTACTGATATCGAAATAGCACAAGGTTGTCAGATGAAACCTATTGCTGAAATTGCCGCAAGGGCAGGCGTTGGGGACGAGTTCTTAGAGCCCTACGGAAAATATAAAGCAAAGGTTGATTTATCTTACCTTAACACCAAGGAAAAAGAGGGCAAGCTTGTTCTTGTAACCGCAATAACTCCCACACCTGCAGGCGAGGGTAAAACAACCACCACAATCGGTCTTGCTGATGGTATGAATATTATAGGCAAAAACACCTGTGTTGCTTTGCGTGAGCCTTCACTGGGTCCTGTTTTTGGTGTCAAAGGCGGTGCGGCAGGCGGCGGCTATGCCCAGGTTGTTCCTATGGAGGATATTAACCTTCACTTTACAGGTGACTTCCACGCTATCGGTGCGGCAAATAACCTTCTTGCGGCAATGCTTGACAACCACATTCAGCAGGGTAATGCCTTGGGTATTGATGTTAAGCGCATTACCTGGAAGCGCTGTGTTGACATGAATGACAGACAGCTCCGTAATATTGTTAATGGTCTTGGCGGCAGAATGCAGGGTGTTCCCCGTGAGGATGGCTTTGATATTACTGTTGCCAGCGAAATTATGGCAGTTTTCTGTCTTGCAACATCTATTACTGACCTTAAAGAAAGACTTGCAAGAATCGTTGTTGCATATAATTATGAGGGTAAGCCCGTTACCTGTGGCGATATTAAAGCACAGGGCGCTATGACTGCTCTGCTTATAGATGCCGTTAAACCTAACCTTGTTCAGACACTTGAAGGCACACCTGCATTTGTTCACGGCGGACCCTTTGCAAATATTGCCCACGGTTGCAATACAGTTCTTGCTACAAAAATGGCGTTACGTACAGCTGATTATGCAATTACAGAAGCAGGCTTCGGTGCAGACCTTGGCGCTGAAAAGTTCCTTGATATCAAGTGCCGTGCTGCAGGTCTTAAACCCTCTGCAGTTGTAGTTGTTGCTACAGTTCGTGCACTTAAGATGCACGGCGGTCTCAAAAAGGATCAGCTTGGCGACGAAAACATTGTGGCACTTGAAAATGGCATCCCCAATCTTCTTCGCCATGTTTCCAACATCAAAAATGTTTATAAGCTTCCTTGTGTTGTTGCAGTTAACCGCTTCCCCACAGATACTGATAATGAGATTGATTTCATTATAGCCAAGTGTAAAGAATTGGGCGTAAATACAGTTCTTTCAACAGTTTGGGCAGATGGCGGCAAGGGCGGTGTTGAACTCGCCAAGGAGGTTGTTCGCCTTTGCGAAGAAGAAAGCAATGATAACTTCACTTTCTCATATGAGGATGACACAACTATAGAAGAAAAGCTTAATGCCATTGTTACAAAGGTTTACGGAGGCGATGGTGTAGATCTTACAACAAATGCTAAAAAGCAGATGGAAACACTTATTGCCGACGGCTTCGGTAATCTTCCTGTTTGTGTTGCTAAAACACAGTACAGCTTCTCAGACGACCCTGTTAAACTCGGCGCACCTGAAGGCTTCAGGGTAACCGTAAGAAACCTTAAGGTTTCTGCAGGCGCAGGCTTTATAGTTGCCCTTACAGGCGATATTATGACAATGCCGGGTCTTCCTAAATCTCCTGCAGCAGAACGTATCGACGTTACAGAGGATGGTAAGATTGTAGGTCTTTTCTAAAAAATATATCTATCGGAGTATTACATAATGGAAAACACAGCAGTAGAAAAAAAGAAAATAGTTTTAAGTTGTATTCAGCCCACAGGTACACCAACATTGGGTAACTATCTTGGTGCGCTTAAGAATTGGGCAAATATGTGCGATGACTATAACTGTCTTTACGGTGTGGCGGATTTACATTCAATTACCGTACCCACATTC
>JAZULH010000019.1:0-17155 GCA_045602985.1 Acutalibacteraceae bacterium
TCGATTTTTGCATTTGACCCCCCTGGGGTCAAAAAACGGACATTTTGCACCCAGCACCCCCAAAAATCGAGCAAAATGCACCCCTACTAATTTTTTGTATCAAAATTAGCCGTCATCTTCAAATAAAAATAGAGTCGCATTTCGCGGCTCTGTTTTTTATTGTATGAGAAGCAATATCACTCGCCGCAAGGCGAATAAAACTGCCGAGTGTCCTTACGAACACTCCGCTAAGCCCCGACGGGTTTCTTTTTACTTTATACTGTAATTACATTATCCATAATAATGGATGCCTTTTCAACATCCTGACCAAATGCCTTGAAATTATTCATACATATTTCAACGGTATAACTCCAGGTTCCGCTGATAATCTCGCCACTATCATTAATAACAACCTTTACAACGGGGTTTGTGTAATATATTTTGGTATCCTCCTCAGAAAGCTCCAAAGGAAGTCCCCGTTCCTCCAGATCCTTAACAACAACACCGATATCGCCTACCGCAGTAATAGCGTGACCAACGCTTCCGCTGAGTGCATCCTCATTTGCACCTGAGGTCTGTTCAACCATAAGCATTTCAATAATTGTATCATTGCCCTGCTTATAAGCCTTAGCTGAATTTATATCCTGCGGAACAAGGTTTTCGAACCCACCCGTAACACCCGCTTTTTCAGTAGAGTTGCTTTCAAGGAACTTTCCTATTATACCTCCGATAAAGGACATCACATTATCGTGCTCTCCGTCATTAACACTTATATCCTTAAGGCTTATGCTTTGGGTTGATTTAACTGTTGAATTGGACTTTCTTGCTGCTTTTTTGTACTCTTCAACAATTCTTTCTGTTGACCAGTTTGCAGGGTCATCATTATCAGCCGAGGTTAACGTCTGTGCTTGTTCTGAACCGTTCGTTCTCTCAACTGACGAAATCTGAGAGGTTTCCTGGACATAATACCCTGTATTATTGCTATCAGTATTTTCGGTGTTCACAACAGTTTCCGCAACACTTTCATATACAGTATCATTAAAAGCAGTTGTCTGTTGTTGAGTAACAGGCGAATCCTTTTTTGTTTTGCACGCAACCAAGGTAAAAACCGCAAGCAACGATATTATAATCACAAATACTCTTTTATTCTTCATAATAATCTCTCCGACCAGGTTTTATGGAACTACACATTTTCTGCAACAAGCTGAAAATATTTTTCCTCCAGCTCATCATAGTGAGTGTAGTTTTCCGCCTGAATTATAGTATCGCGTGCAGATGTGTACGGCTTTACAGCATCGTTATAAACGGAAACTGCCTTAAGGTAAGCATTAAGCTCTTTTTTCACCCTTATGCTGTCAAGAAAACTGCTTACATCACGGTTCATTATTTCATTCTTAACAGATTCATCCGGTGCTTTAATATTCTCTCTGCCGTATTTATTTATAAGCTTGGCAGAGCGTTTTTTGATTCTTGCATTTTCAATAGCATCTGAACGTATTTCCTTTTCAACTGCAGTAGCTTTAGGCATCAATTTTGCTTTAGCAAACTCTTCTTTTGCATTGACATACAGGAAAAGCTCACCGTTAGCAGCATCCATTTGTGCTTGTTGCAGCCTTATTTTACCTGCCTCTGTTGTAAACTTATTAAGGTCTTTCATAATTATGGTGGCTCTTTCAATTGCCAGGTTTTCCTCTTTAATCAGCTTGCGTGCTGATTTACTGAGGCTCTTATCAACAGACTTTTTCTCCTTGCCGTAGAACTCCTTTGCCTGTTCTATAACCTCCATCGCCTCCTGAAGCTCGCCATCCTCAAGCTCTCCTAAAGCAAAGTTTTCAAACATAGCACGGATTTTAAGCACACCAACATACGCCTTGTGCTTATTTTCCGTTAAATCATAGAAGCAGTACGGTATAAGGTTAAGTAATGCTCCGACCGCCGAACAAATAATCAACACCTCAAAAAGATTATTCCTGACTGTGTCGTCGTAGAGCACATCATAATCTTCAAGAAGTCCCATTTTTTCGTAAATTGCGGGATAAACCATACCTGTAAAAAAGCCGATTACGGTACCTATCATACCAAGTGGTCCGAACAGACCGTCAACTCGCACTCCTGTTTTCCATTGGTGATAATCTCTCATATCGGCACTGATATTGTGCTGAACAATATTCCAGAAGGTGTTTATGAAGGTATTTATATACCAGATAATACAAATAACAATAAGATTTTGGTATGAGAAGTACAGGGCAATAAGCAACACAACATTTATTGCATTGGCAGTAATGAGCAGGTTTCTTTTTCCCATCCACTTAATGGCAAGGGGACAAAGCAACATTGACCATAATGCCGCATTACCTATGACGGTATTTGCAACGCCAAGCATTTCCTGGTATTCTCCCCCATTGCCGTAAACGAAAGACCAACCAAGCACAACGACATAGCCTGACTCCAGGAACACAACCCAGGCTGCTGCCTGAATAATCCAATAGTATTTATTCTTTGCAACCTCACGGATTGCATCAAGCATTCTTACCGGCTCAGGCTTTTTCTTTGACAGAATAAGCCTTTCCTTAACCTTACGGAAGAAAATTGTACCAATAATCAAGCCGACAAAGGTAAATACAGGGTAAATGATTCTGTAAGTCCAGATATTATTAAGACCCCATGTTTTACCTGCAATAAGGGGAATTACAAGGTTTGTGATTGTAGGTGCAAGTGAATAAATCACCTGTGAAATGCTCATTATATTTGCGCGTTCCTGCGCATTTGGAGTTACTATCTGCTGAAAATATGTATAGCTTTCGTTATAAAAGCACAGGAATATGCTAAGGAGCATATACATAAACCAAACAACAACTGCCTTTGTGATATACTCCATATTTTCATACGGCAACCACACAAAAACGGTTGATATCAGCACTATAGGTAAGCCTGTTCTTTTAATAAACGGCAGAAACTTTCCGCCCTTTATATTGTGATTATCATAATACCAGCTACGGAAAATACCTATAGGAATACCAACGAGGTTTGCAACAGTAAGCATAATTTGTAAATCCATTGGCTTAAGACCTATACTTGCACCCACAAGGAAGTTGGATGCACTAAGACCTATTGTCGAAGCAAGTAAAACTGTCCAATACACACCAAAGCCTGCACCGCTAAGACTTGCAACCTCTTTATAGGGCACATAATTACCCTTGGAGGGCTCGTGCCAGTATTCTTTTACAACGGATAATTTTTCTTTTGCTTTTGTGATAACGCTTTTTTTACCATGACCTTCCATTCTGATATCCCCCAATTATTAATAATTTTTCATCTTATAAAATCTCAACTTATCTGCATACATCAGTTTATCTGCCGTAGCAAGCTGTTGTTCAATATCACAGGTTTTTTCTGACCAATCAGTACCGTAAGATACGCTTATACCCTCTGCACCAAGGCTTTTGATAACAGCTTTAACATCGTTTTCAAAAGTTTCCTTGCTCACATCGGTTTTGATAACAACAAACTCATCTCCACCAATACGATATGTCTGATTCTTAAATATGCTGTTAATGCTTCTTGCTGCATTTTTTATGAGTAGGTCACCTGCATTATGCCCATGAGTATCATTAACCTCTTTAAGACCGTTTATATCAAAATAAACTACACCTGTATTAAAAAAGCACTTGTTTTTTTCATCAATAACCGCATTGAATTTATTCCTGTTGTACACTCCTGTAAGTCCGTCCTCAAAGCTGATTTTTTGCAGCATAGCGTGACTTTCCCGTCGGTCAATACTATCCAGAATAAAGAAGGTTGCTGAAGAAAGAAGGGTTAAATCATTATAATTCACCTTGGGATTGTCTATCCCTAAAAATCCGATAATCTCATTGTTTTCAACAAGGGGAACTGCAATCAGACTTTGAATTTGCTGCATTTCCAGTATACGGTAGGTGTCACTATCTTTATCAACATCCTTGTCTATGCTTGTAATGTAAAAGGTGCCGGTTTCCTCAAACTTATGAATCCAGGAATCAATAACCCCTAACGGGATATTCTGCAATTTATCAATCTCTTTTGTAATGCCTTCGGCAGCATATTCGTAGGAGTTATTCGTAACAGAATTTACATAATCGAATTCAAAAAGATAGGCTCTGTCGCCATCAAAATAGTCATTTAGTATTTTAAGAAGGCTGTCAATGGCTTTATTTATATCGTGCTCCTCTGCAAGAACTGTTATGCAGTTTATGAGGGTGTCAGAAATCTGCAACTGCTCCGCAACCTGTTTTTCCCTTTTTTTAGCGGCACGCAGGTTAATGCCTGTTACCAGAAGAACAAACAACGTAAGTACCCAAAACGATGATTTCATTAAAGTAACAGCATTGGTTGTAAGTCCGCCCGATTGACGAAAAAAGTTATATTCAATTGCCACAATTATTGTAATAACAACAATAATTGCCAAACCCGACATCAAAGCGACCCTGCTGTTTTTTTTAAGGCTTTTAAGCTTCGCCATTGCTCTTCACCTACCTTTTATATTTAATATAATATCATAATTCAACATAGTTGTAAACAATGTACTTACATCGCAACAACCTTGATTTCCCCATTAAAGGATGATATAATGTTAAAAACAAAAAGCCGAATAATATTTCTGCAATCAGGCTCTTTATAATCACAAAATATCTTGCAAAATCTGATTCGGTTATAAATTACTCTGACGGAGAATTTTATGAAAGAAAAAACATCTTTAGTTTTTACAGGTGATATAGGCTTTGACCGTTATATGTACAAAAAGTGGGAGGACCCTCAGCTTATTTCACCCGAAATACTTGACTTTTTACATAGTGCAGACCACGTTATTGCAAATGTGGAGGGACCTGTGGCAGAGGCAGAGCAAAACACCACACAAAGCGGCGTTCAACAGCTTCTCCACACAATTGACCCTGAGGCAGTAACCGTGCTAAATAAAATGACAGCAGATATATGGAACATCTGCAATAACCATATTATGGATGCTGGTCCCTATGGCATTGAAAGCACCCTGAAAATAGCCTGCGAAAACAATGTGCAGACTATCGGCGCAGGAATGGATATCCACGAAGCACGCAAGGCAGTTATCCTCCCCGAAGCAGGCGGTATCGGTATGTTTGGTGTCGGTTATCAGCGCGCCTGTCGCAAGGCAGATGTTGAAAAACCCGGTTGCTACAGCTGGAGTGACCTTGATGCCATACAGGACACCATAAATGAGATAAAATCAAAATGCCGTTGGTGTATTGTGGTTGCACACGCGGGAGAGGAATTCACACCACTTCCCTCGCCGTACACACGTGAGCGATACCACAAATATCTGCAAATGGGTGCAGATATTGTTGTTGCACACCACCCCCACGTACCTATGAATTACGAAACCGTGGGCGATAAAATTATTTTTTACTCATTGGGTAATTTTATTTTCGATACAGATTATCAGCGCTCGCAGTTCAATACTGAAATCGGTCTTATAGTTAAACTCAATTTCACCGAAAACGAATTCACCTGGGAGCCTATGGGTCTTAGAATTGACCGAGAAAATGAGCATATAATAAAGGACAAATTGCCACGCATTTTTGTTGATGTTCAGGAGGAGGATTACAATTTGCTTTCACCCCTTTCGGCAAAAATGCACATTGCCGCCACGAAAAGGCAAATGACCTACCTCAAGCCCGAGGTTTTCAAAGATGCTACCGATGAGCAATGGGCGGAGCATTTCCGCGAGCCGTTGCGCACAGGCAGAGTTCCCGGTGAAACACTTGACTTTTTCATTCTTTGTCCTTTAGCGGAGCAGGCAGAAAAAGGCGAATGGAAAAAAAGCAAGCTGGATGATATAAAAAACTATATTCTGGAGCAGATGTAATATTATGGCAATACCAACATTAAAATTCAATAAAAACGGCAAGCTTAAGATAATGCACATTACCGACACACACCTGGAGGATGATAACATTGATATGTCCGTCTTTCTGATTGATTGGGCGTGCAAAAAGGAAAAGCCTGATGTTGCGGTTATTACAGGTGACAACGTGCAAAATTGTGATGATGCCGAAATAACAAAAAGCTATATTGACAAGCTTATGTCAGTTTTTGATAGCTTGAATATTCCCGTTGCAATAACATTCGGCAACCACGACTCGGAGGTTGGTGCACTTTCAAGAGAGCAGCTTATGGAGCACTATAACACTCACCCGTCATCCGTCAGCTATGGCGACGGTCCAGATTGCGGTACCTATTGTGTGCCGGTTTATTCCGCAGACGGTGCAGAAGTAAAATTCAACCTGTGGGTATTCGACTCCAACGATTACGATGAAAAGGGCCGTTACGCCTGTGTGCGTGCCCATCAGGTTGACTGGTACAAAAACAAATCCGATGAAATCACCGCATCAAATGGTGGAAAAAAGGTTTATTCAATGGCATTTCAGCATATGATTGTTGCCGATGTTTATGATGCCTTGGAAAAAGCAGACAAGCACAGATTCTATTCATTCAGCCATATGTATGACAAGGATGATTACTATATGTTTGACCCCGAGGCAACAAACTTTGGCACACTTAACGAAACTCCTTGCAGCGGCTATTATAACTACGGTCAGTTTGATGCTATGGTTGAAAAGGGTGATGTTCTTGCCATTTTCACAGGTCACGATCACACGAATGCGTTTGGTGTAAAGCACAAGGGAATTGACATTGTGAACTCATTGAGCACACGCTACAACGGTGACAGATTCTCATCTCAATACGGCTACAGAATACTTGAAGTAAATGAAAATGATACTTCCAAATACACAAGCCGTAACGAGCGTTGGTACAATATGTTCAAGAAAAGCGATATAGCATCCATTAAAGCATCGGGTGACGAATTCGGTTTAAAAACCGCTAAAAGTGTTACCCAAAAGGGACGCTTACAGCGCTTCTACACACGAGTGGGGAGAAAATTTGTCAAGCTCGTTACAGGCAGACAGGTTACATATCCGCATTAAATTAAAAAACAGGCAGATGAGAGCTTTCTCATCTGCCTTTCTTTTTAGTTAAAGCTGTCGCACGGCTCTTCGGAAAGAGTAAACTCCAATTTACCGCCTGATGTAATATCCTTATAGGTAAGGTAACACTCACTTACCCTTCTGCCGTTCAATCTACATTCCTTGATATAAGGATATTGTAGCGGGTCTTTGTCGCACACCACAATTAATGTATCATCAACCGTGCAGGAGTGATACGCTTTATCAAGACTTACACTGCACTCTTTAAAAAGAGGAGTATTCAAGTAATATTTATCATCGGCAGGGCAAACCTGTGCAAAGCCCAATGCAGACAACACATACCAGGCTGAAAGCTGACCCACATCTTCATTGCCGCAAAAGCCGTAGGCACCTGTGCGATATGATTCCTTTTGCACACGGCGTGTCCAGTACTGTGTGCGGTCGGGCTTACCCAAAATATTGAAATAATGGGTTATATTGTGGCAAGGCTCATTAGAGTGATTGTAATCATCATTCCAAAGGCTTTTCAAATCTGCTCTTTCAAAGAAAACCTCAAGCAGCTCAAGTGTGCGTTTTTCGCCAAAAAGCTTGCTTAAACCAACCACATCATGGGGAACAAACCAGGATTGTTGAAAAATGTTGCTTTCAACCGTACCGTCATCATCGTACCTGTCCTCTTCAAAAACAAATGAACCATCTGCATAGCGAGGCGCCATAAACTGTAGCTGATGATTATAATTCTCGGCGTATCTCATAGCCCTGTCCTTGAAAAAACGGGCATCCTCAGTATATCCCATTTCTTCGGCAAAGCGTGATAAGGTGTAATCTGCCAACAAAAATTCAAGTGTGTCGCTTAATTTTTCAGGCACATAGTTTTTTTCAATATACTCCTTGCAATATGGTCTTACGGAGTGGAACGGCTTGCCGTCCTTTTCGCTCAGACAAAGGCTTGATGCTTTCGCAATTTCATATGCCTTTTCGGCATCGAAATTCCGTATACCCTTAACAAAAGCATCTGCCACAACAATTGTACCCGGGTCACCTACCATGCAGGAGGCATCTATGCCTGCAAGCTCCCATCTGGGGAACGACGAATTTGTAATCTCTGCTATTTTCAAAAGTGAGTTAACCTCATCATTCACAATATCAGGTCTGATTATTGATAACAACGGAAATTCACTTCGGTAAACATCCCAGCCACTGAAAACTGAGCGCTGAATATATTCACTTTCATTAAACACCTTATGATGAAGCACAAATCTGCCATCTACATCGGCACAGATTCTCGGGTCTAAAAGCACGTGGTAAAGGCAGGTGTAGAAAAGCTTTAAATCAACTTCATCAGAGCCATCAACATTTATACCATCGAAAATTTTGTTCCAGCTATCAAAGGACTCGGCTGATGCTTTGTCAAAATCGAATCCACAATATTCCGCATCAAAATTCTTTCGGGCACCATCAATGTCCACATATGAAATTGCACATTGCAGTACAACGCTATCCTTCAAATCATTAAAAGATACCAAAAGACCTGAATCTTCACTCTCATAATGTGAAAGACCCTCTTTTTCATATTCTTCAGCCGCAAAAAAGCGTGTACTGCTGAAAGGAACTGATGATTCACAAACGAAATACACATCATAAAAAATTCCGCCGTGACCTCTGCCGAAGCCACCACCTGCAGGAGTGCAATGTATGTGTCCCTCAATACGGTGGTCATTTATAATATCGATAGTTTGAAAATCCGCTTTGCCACCGATTCTGCGTGAGAAATTGAAAATAATCCTGCTGTCACTGTTTTGTGGGTATGTAAAACGCAAAACGCCTGTGTGTGCTGTTGAGGTTGCCTCTGCTAATATACCATATGTATCAAGCATAACAGAATAATAACCTGCTTTTGCAGATTCCTTTTCATGGGTAAATGCAGATTTCCAACCATCCTGTCCTTTCACAAAGGGAATCTCGAAATTACTTCCGCTTCTGAGGTCTGTTTCGCCAACTACAGGCATAATCTGTATATTGCCTAAATCACCATACCAACCAATACCGCTTAAGTGGTTAAGGCTGAAGCCTTCAATAGTGTTGTGGCAATAGTTATAACCGCTGCCGTTATCACCACCGGTAACAGTATCAGGCGACATTTGCACCACACCGCCGGGCACACAAGCCCCGGGATATGTTTTGCCGCCACCGTGTGATTCCTCAATCTGACCGTCTGCTACCGTACCGATAATAGGGTCAACATATTTTGCTTTGTTCATTATTGCATTATCCTTCTGTTCATTAATTTATTCTACCATATTTATTATTTTTTCCGGTATCGGCAAGTCACCGAAGCCGTAAAACTCTTTCGCGTTACCGCCCAGGAAAAGGGCTTTGTTGCTTTGGGAAATATCTGATGTTTTTTCAATGAAATCAAGACTCATTTTGTAGGTAATTGCAGTCATTGTACGTGGGTAATCGCTACCCCACATCAGCTTGTCATATCCCACAAGGTCTGCTGCCTCATTTATTGCAGTAATTGCAGACGGATACGGGTAAAACTCGCTGTTGAAAAGCCAGGTGATGCCTCCGCTTTCAATAAACACATTTTTATTCTGTGCAAGCTTTATCTGACTTTGCCACCCCTCGCGTGTCACCATACCGAAGTGACCTATGGCAATCCGTAAATCGGGAAGGTCATTTATTATTTTTTGCATCATCTCGGTCTGACTGTCACCATCGTCAAGATCAATTGAAATAAACATATTGTTTTCAAGAGCGACCCTGAATGGCTCAATGTGATTAAGCAGATTTTTATCCTTAAGACGTGAGCCACATATTTTGATGCCGTCAAATCCACTCAAATCGCCCAAAGGCTTTTCCTCATACAAGGCGCATATTTTAATTCGCGAATTGCTCTTCTTACACTCCAAAAGATATTCATTCTGATTGCCGTCTATATATTCCTGCGTAATTACAGCTCCGCTGACACCCGCATAATCCATATTGGCAATAAAGCGCTCAATGCTGTTTACGCCGTCGGTCATATAGGGTGGCATCATTTGCCGTACTACACCGCCGAAGTCACTTTTACCTGCACCGATATGGTAAACACCCTTGCCGTTTACAATGCCGTTTTGCTTTTTCCACAAATGGCTGTGCGCATCAATTATCATAATGTTACTCCATCTTTAAAAATTGCAATTTCCCTGCAATTATTCAATTCATTTTTTGTTTTCTTGCCCTGTGCAACCTCTTTTACCAGGTCAAGCAAAGCATTTGCTGTTTCCCGGTGGTCAAAGCCATAGGCACAAAAATCTACCCAATGTGGTTTACGGCTTGCAATGCTTTCGTTTGATGCAATTTTTACAGTAGGAATAATTCCACCCAAGGGCGTTCCTCTGCCTGTAGTAAAAAGCACCATATGGCAACCGCACGCTGTAAGATTTGTAACCGAAACAATATCGTTACCCGGTCCGTTCAAAAGGTTAAGTCCCGATTTTACAGCAACATCGCCGTAATCAAGCACATCCACAACCGTAGCATTTCCGCCCTTTTGCACACAACCCATAGACTTTTCCTCAAGTGTTGTTATGCCACCCTCTTTGTTACCCGGTGACGGATTCTCTGAAACAGGCTGACCGTGGTCCTTAAAATACTGTTTGAAATTATTTATAAGTGAAACGCATTTATTAAAAACCTCTTCACTACAGCAACGCTCAAACAAAACTGTTTCTGCACCAAACATTTCGGGGACTTCCGTTAATACCGAAGTTGCCCCCATTGAAACAAGCATATCGCTGACAACACCAACAACAGGGTTTGCGGTGATACCCGAATAACCGTCGGAGCCACCGCATTTAAGACCGATTTTCAGCTTTGATACAGGTACAGATACCCTTACATCTTTTTCTGCCTGTGCTTGCAGCTGACGGATAATATCCACACCATCTGCTACCTCATCCCCACATTCCTGCGTGTTAAGGAATTTAATTCTGTCGATGTCAATATCACCAAGAAAGCTTTTCATCTGGGAAATACTGTTATTTTCACAACCAAGCCCCAACACAAGAACTCCGCCTGCATTCGGATGCTTTATAAGTCCTTTAAGAATATGTCGGGTAACCTTCATATCATCACCCAGCTGACTGCACCCATAGGGGTGTGACACGTGGATTGCGCCTGTTTTGTCGGCTATTGCTTTTGCTGTACTGTTGACACAACCAACTGTGGGAATAATAAAAATATCGTTACGTATACCTATATCCCCGTTTTTACGCAAATATGCCATAATACTGAAGGGCTCACAGCGGGGCAAATCCACAGCTTTTTTATTGTACTTATAGTCCAACAAACCGTCCAACTTTGTTTGCATATTATGCGAGTGAACATTTTCACCCGATTTAATAAAGCAGGTTGCCTGACCGATAGGCATACCGTACTTTATAATATCATCACCTGCATTTATATCACAACAGGCTGTTTTATGACCGCTTGACAGCTCAACACAAACATTGTCAACAGGATTTATTTTGAAAGTATCCATTCCATTGCACCCTTTGCACCTTGTTTTTCCACTTTTTCACAGCACTCCTTTACAAACGGTGTTAATTCACTTAAATCCGTCTGCCATAAGGCGGTATTGCCAAGAATTTCATCTATGCTGTTATTTCTGATAAACTCAATAACCGATTCATCATCCTTGGGTTCATCGTTTTTATAAAAGCTGATAAGATATGCAAGTGACATTGTAAGGCATGGGGGATATTCCCCTCTCTGCTCTTTATACTCAAGCAAGGTAGGTAACACTCTTACTCCGAATTTGCTGACAGAGTTAAGGGCAATTGACCTCAGCTGATGCTTTATGTACGGATTCCTGAAACGATCAAACACCGCTGAAGCAAACTGCAGACTATCTTGATTTTCACCGATTGTAGGTAAAATCTCACTGTACATACATCTGTTCAAAAACTTGCTTACAAGTTCATTTTGCATACATTCACCCACGGTTTCTACACCGGAGAGTAATGCACCCGTTACCATAGATGTGTGTGCACCGTTGAGTATGCGCACCTTTATTTTTTTATAGGGCTTTACGTCATCTGTCCACACTACATTGTAGCCGCCTTTTTTTAAAGGTAATTCCTTTTCAAAATCGCCCTCGATAACCCACAGATGAAAAACCTCCCCTGCATCAAGGTATTTGTCATCGGGATGCTTCTCTGCGGTATCGTCGGGATAACCTGTTACAATGCGGTCAACAAGAGTATTTGCAAAGGTATTTTCCTTGTTAATCCACTCCTTAAAGCCATCTTCAAGCTGCCATAAATCAGCATATTTCAAAACGCATTTTTTAAGCTCATCACCATTTGAATCAATGAGCTCGCAGGGTAACAGAATAAACCCGCCCAAGCGATTTTTATAGCGTTTATAAAGAAGCTGTGTCAATTTACCGGGGAAAGAAAGACAGGGCTTATCCGTGAATTTACAACCGGCATCAAACACAATACCTGCCTCTGTAGTGTTTGACACAATAAAACGAAAATCGGGATTATCCGCAAGACTCAAAAACGACTCAAACTCCTTATATGGGTCAACACATCTTGAAATTGACTCAATATAATAATGGTCGTTTTTCACTTGTCCTTCCGCAATACCCCTGAGATAAAGGTTGTATTTGCAATTTTGCTTTACAAGACCCTCTGTTTTTCCGCCTGCACGGGGTTGCACAACAACAACACTGCCGTCATAAAGACCTTGTTTATTAAGTCCGTCAATAAACCAATCAAAAAAACCCCTGAGGAAATTGCCTTCACCAAATTGAATTACAGTTTCTTTCATTTTAATCACCGATTTTAATAAGTAGTTTTGCCAATGTACCGTCATTATCGGCAAGGGCACGGAAGGCATCTACGGCATTGTCCATATCATAAATACCGCTGACCATTTTCATAACATCCGCCTTGCCGTCAGCAACAAGCTGAATATTATTGATGAAGTCACTTTTCATAGCATTTCTGCTACCGTGAACATTAAGCTCTTTTTTAAGAAGGATGGAGTGATTAAATGTGGTTTCGCGCTTGCCGTTACCTATAAGAATAATATTTGCGGCAAAGGCTGCGTTATCAATACATCCCATAAAGGTTTCAGGAGCACCGCAAGCTTCAATACATACATCAAATCCGTTGCCGTTAGTAAACTCCCTTGTGAAATTTTCAAGAGATTGTGTTTTTGTATTGATTACAGCATCTGCCCCATAGTCCTTTGCAAGAGAAAGTCTGTTATCAAGAATATCCGCAACAACAACGCTTTTACACCTTTGCCTTGCCGCCAACAATGCGAATAACCCTATGGGACCTGCACCTATTACAAGAACATTATCGCTCGGCTTTATATCTGCCCGTGAAACAGCGTGTTGTGAAATAGAAAACGGTTCTATAAGAGCAAGCTCCTTTGCGGACAAGCCCATACCCGGGTAAATGCGTTCAACAGGCATTGCCACATATTCGCAGAATGCACCGTCACGCTGTACACCCATAGTCTGATTATCCGTACAGCAATTTACATATCCGCGATTACAGGAATAACACTCTCCGCAGTTGAAGTACGGATTGCAGGTGACAATATCGCCTGCCTTTATTCCTTTATCATTTTCCGGAATTTCTACAACCTGTGCAGAAAACTCGTGACCGGGTATGCGCGGATATGATGTAAACGGCTGATTTCCCGTAAATGACGCTACATCTGCACCACAAATGCCAACATACATAACCTTAAGTAAAGCCTCACCCTTTTTAACCTCAGGCATAGGAACTTCACGGATTTCAATTTCATTTGGTTGGGGTATTACAATTGCTTTCATTTTATTTATCCTCTTCTATATATTCCTTGTTCCAGATAACGCCTGTTTTAAGTGGTGCACCTTTACAAAATATTTTATTTTCGTAAGCATCCAGGGGATTCTCGATAAACTCACCTTTATCAATCAGTTCAACAACCTCATCATATCGACTGTCAACAAGTACATCAATAGCTTTTTCCATATGTGCCTGACGAAAATTTATTGATGCAAAAATCAAATGATTCTGAAAACCGAACGGCATGGTATCATACTGTACTTTTGGTCCCAACGAAAAGCTGTTATAAATGCCGTTACAGCCCAGAACACCTTCTTCAAATGCAATTTTATGTTCAATATCAGCTCCGCTTGTACCCACAAAAAGCGTTGCTCTGCCACCAAGAGCTGATTTTATTTTCTCCGCAATCTCCGTCTGACTCAACCCTGCGGTACAAACATATTCACCGTCTGTTATTTCCTTTGAGAACACAACCTTGTTGCTTACATCATCGCTCCTGCCTGCAAACACAATTTTGGCATCAGGATGATTACGTTTTATCTGGTCAGCTATAAAAAGTCCCGTCATACCAAGACCGAATATTACTGTTTTGCCGAATATTTCTTCACGGGCAATTTGTCGCGCCTGCTCCTCCGTGCATTTATCCCTCGCCATAACTACCCTGAAATTGTGGGCTGAACCCAGATCCTCCATACGCTCAAGCTGGAATACCGCACAAGCATACGGGTCTGCAAAAGAAAGTCTTTTGGCAACGCTTAAAGGTAGCTTATCTGAATTCGCATACCTTTCGGGTAAAGGCAGGAGCATATCGGGATTAAAATAATTCTTATCACAAAAAAGCCCGTCTGCACCGTCACAGCCATATTCAAAATAAGCTTCATCCTCTGTGTACCGTGTGGGATCATAACTGTCACCACCGCGTATAAGTACAATAGCAAACCTGTTTTGCGAAGGAACCCACACAACACCCTCGTGACCGTTTATAAGACGATTTTCACCTGCAGGGAACTTGGCACACAGCTTGCCTGCCCTACCCATTTTCATAAGCTCAAAGTCTGTTCCGCAAAAGCCCTGAAAAACAGGGTATGCCTCCACACCCTTCAAGGCAGGCTCACCACGCAGCCTTTGGCGTGGGGGATTAATAAGATTTATTTCACCGAACTTAATCGGTTCCTTTTCGTCATTCTGAAAAAAAGTTGCATAAGTTTTCATACAAAACCTCTCTCGCCTGTGCCTTCATAAACATCACTCAAATATCTACAATTTAATATACTACACCGCACCGACAAAAGCAACAAAACAAATAAACAAAATGAGCTGTAAAAGCATTTTTTACAGCTCATTTGTATTAATTATATTTATTCTGCATCTGCAGTCTTTTTGGAGATTGCTGCAGTTTGTGCACGTGTGCGCTCCAAATCAAGATACATTCTATCCCTTGTTTTCTGATCGATATTGTAAAAGAACATGGGAACAAGGCTTAAAACATCAAATATCAAGTGTGGACCAAATGCCGCAATAAACATTTTCCACATTGTGTCCTGTGTCTGCACCGCAGTAAGACCCGATTCGTAGCCTGCCCATCTTGCGAGAAGCATTGTATTAATCTTTGTAAGAATAATACCTCTTACCTTATTAATATAACCTGTAATGAGATTTACTGTTGCTTCTACTCGATAACCATTCTGCCATTCACAATAGTCAAGAACCTCGTAATTAATTTCACTACCGATAATATTCTTAGTTGCATAGAATACCATTTCAACACAGTTTCCCACCATCATCGCTAAGGTCATAGGCAGTTTTTTCTTATAGAAGCCGTTTTCCTTACCACCAATAAGACCTACAAAGAAGAAGAGTGATTCAGAAAAAATAATCGAACCACTTTGCATTAACCACAAAGCTTTAGTTGAAAACCTTCTTCTGAACTTGGTTGCCCACGGGTAGCTGGCGTATGAAATAGGCATACCGGGAATACCGGCAATAGTGGACATCATATTGAATTTCAGGACAGTATCATAATAAAGAGACTCCGATGTACCTACATTGATTTCACCAACAAAGCCCGATAAGGTATAAATCAACAATGGCTTATTTTTGAAAACGGAGAACATTCCCTTTACAACCTGTGGCGGTTTTTCCGATTGGGGAACACGCTCTTTACTCACAAATACCCACATTACCGCAGGTACTGTTGCAACAACCCACCAGAATGATTTCATTCCCGCGAAAACCTTGGTGAGATTTATATTTATTTTACCATTTGCAACAAGGTCAAAAAGAATTCCTGCCAGCTGTTCAGGGAACCTTTTGAATAAATCACTTGCAAAGCTGGATGATACCAGCAATGCAGTTCTCTCATTGGGGTTAGGTGTGAAAACATTATCAATATAACCGCCACCGCCGAAAAATGCACCTACTGTTTCGGAAATATATGAGAGAATCATATAGAAAATAAGTCTTTGAGCTGCATTCAAGCCCTGAGCATCTGCAATAAGAGGCATAACGCAGGTTACGAAGCCTACCAAAAGGCTTGGAATGAGTGCTAAGTATTGGAAAGGCTTAAACTTACCCCAACGGGTACGCATCTTATCAATAATAACAGCAGAAAGCGGATCGTTAATTAAGTCATAAATACCGAGTGTAACCGCTGCATTACCATGAGCTTCTGCATCAAGACCAAATATCTTATACAAAAACAACTCTGATGTTGTGTCATATTTTCCCAAGTTTAATTCTGCTGCGGCACATTTAAGAATGTAAGTAACTCTTTCCCTCGTTGAACAGAAATTTCTGTTCATATACGCAGGTGAATTTGTTTCAAACACATATTCACGGGTATTGGTTTCAACAGCCTGATTCATTTCTTCACTCATTTTTTAACCGCCTCCCCGTCTAACTCAGCTTCCTTCTGAAGCTGCATTTCAGTTAATCTGCGATACATTTCCTGACGGATTTCTGCCTGAGGCACTCCATCCTCTATCATTTTGAAATACTCGTTAACAGGAATACCGCCAACAAAACAATTCTCATAGTTAACTTCAATCCCTTGCCTGAAAACTGCAATATCAATACCAAAATTAACACCGAGAAGCAAGAAATACACGAAAGGTGCAATAACAAAATCTATACTGAAATAAGGATTTTCGGGAATAAACATTAAAAGTGCTGTTGCTCCACCGCACAAAACTAACATTAAAATATCAAATATGTAGTTTCTTAGTTTGCCATGCTTTCCGCAAGCCATTGTCAAACAACCAAAGTGCACCAACATAAAAACCACAGACAAAACCAGCATAAGAATCAATAAAAACACCAGCGTATTTTCTTTTTTCAAAA
>JAZULH010000020.1:0-96949 GCA_045602985.1 Acutalibacteraceae bacterium
ACGATACCGAGACCCACGTTAGAGAAGCCCATACCTGCAACGTACTGACCGAGTGCCATACCCTCACGGCCTGACTGCTTGTTTTCTGCGGCATCTCTCAGGGTCTTTGCTATGATCTCTATTGCCTTAATGTGGAACATATCGGAAAGCTCCCAGGCACCCTTGGTGATATAGCCTTCGATTGCGTGGGTAAGAGCATCCATACCGGTTGCAGCGGTGAGACCCTTGGGCATTGAAGCCATCATTTCGGGGTCAACAACTGCAACAACAGGAATATCGTGAACGTCAACACAAACCATCTTGCGGTTATTCTTCTCGTCTGTGATAACGTAATTGATGGTAACCTCAGCTGCAGTACCTGCAGTAGTGGGAACAGCGATTATGGGAACGCACTTGTTTTTGGTGGGAGCAACACCCTCAAGGCTGACAACGTCCTCAAACTCGGGATTTGCAATTATAATGCCGATAGCCTTTGCAGTATCCATTGAAGAACCGCCGCCGATGGCAACAATGCTGTCAGCACCGCTGTTCTTAAATGCTTCAACACCTGCAAGAACATTTTCAATTGTGGGGTTAGCCTTGATTTCGCTGAAGATTTCATAAGCAAAGCCTGCTTTGTCAAGTAAATCTGTAACCTTTGCGGAAACACCGAATTTGATAAGGTCGGGGTCAGCACAAACAAATGCCTTTTTGAAGCCGCGGCTTTCAAGCTCGGGAACGATGTTCTCGATTGCGCCCTTTCCGTGATATGAGATAGTGTTTAAAACTATACGATTTGCCATTGGAATTACCTCCTTATAATTTGGGCAAAGCCCTTTGTGTCTACCATTATATAACAAACTAATTGTGAAATCATTAACAATTTGCAAAAAATTTCCAAAATAATAAAATTCGGAAGGTTTGACAAATTTTTATGAAAAAACCCTTGCACTTTTACCATTGTTTTAAGGTGTTTGCCGTGATATACTTTAGAGAAGCAAAGTGCTTTTAAAAAGATTATGTGCAGAAATGCTCTGATTATACAGGAGTAGATTATGGATATACCAAAAATACTTTTAACCAAGGCTGATGAAATTACAGAAAAGCTTAAGGTAAAATACCCGGATATGGCGCCTTTTTTCAAAGGTTGTTTTCTTAATACCATTGAAACAACCGTTACAAAGGCAGATGATGACGGGTATTTTGTTATTACAGGCGATATACCTGCTATGTGGCTCAGGGACAGTGCCGCACAGCTTACTCACTACATACGCTATGCAAATGAGGATGAAGACCTGAAGGAGATAATAAAATCCGTTATTGCGCGTCAGGCTCAGCAGGTGTGTCTTGACCCGTATGCCAATGCCTTCAATATAATGCCCAACATTGCGAGTCATAAGGATGAAACAGACTTTTACCACGAGCTTATATGGGAACGTAAATACGAGGTAGACTCCCTTTGTGCACCCCTGTATCTTTCATACCGGTATTACCGCGAAACTCTTGATGATTCGATTTTTACCGAAGAGTTCCATACAATGCTTCGTAAGATTGTTGAGGTTTTCAAAAACGAGCAGAATCACGCTGAACGCTCAACATACTTCTTCAATCGTAAGGATTGCCCCGTGACAGACACATTGCCCTGTGAGGGTAAGGGAAACCCCGTTGCTTATACAGGTATGACCTGGTCAGGCTTCAGACCATCCGATGACAGATGTGTTTACGGCTACCTTGTTCCTGCCAATATGATGGCGGTTTGTGCCCTTAAAAAGGCGGCTGAAATGGCAAATGTGGGTTATGAGGATACCAAGCTCGAAAGTGAATGTCGTTCACTTGCGTTTGATATTGACGAGGGCATAAAAACCCACGCAATATATGACCATCCCAAACTGGGTAAGATGTATGCCTATGAGGTTGACGGTATGGGTAATATGATACTTATGGACGATGCAAATTCCCCGAGTCTGCTTGCTATGCCTTACCTTGGCTACGCAGATAAGTATGATGAGTTTTACCGTAACACAAGGAAGTTTATTTTGTCTATTGAGAATCCGTGGTACTTTGAGGGTTCTGTGGCAAAGGGTGTGGGTAGTCCCCATACAGGTCATAATAAGATATGGCATATTGCTTTGTGTATGCAGGCACTTACAAGTGACGACTCCAAAGAAATCGAGGATTGCCTCAGAATGATTGCTGACTCACACGCAGGCACATACCTGATGCATGAGTCCTTCAATAAAAATGACGGCGACGATTATACAAGACCCTGGTTTGCCTGGGCAAACAGTCTGTTTGCTGAATTAATGATAAGACTGTGTGAAGATAAATAATATTTAACTCCACGGTAATTTGCCGAGTGTTCTTAAGGACACTCGGCAGTTTTATTGCATTGCGGCGAATAAAATAACACGAGCTGTCCCCAAAAACCCACTTGTTCACCGCCAATGGTAAAAGTGCAATAAATCCAACACAGAAAAGTATCTGCATTGGAGTTATAACTATCATTAGCAATCCTGTACATTTGACAGGGAGTTTTTGTGTACGCTGTCAGAGTATAGCGTTTTTTGTCAAAATATAGTATAATACCTCCAATTGTCTTTGGAGGTAAAAGAATGAGAAAAGCATTAAGTCTGTTTTTGTCTTTGGTTTTAGTACTCGGTATAATGTTTTCTGTACCGATTGTAGCAAGCGCAACGTCCAAAACACAGGATGAGGCAGTTGCATGGGCAAAAAGTAAAATTGGCGGCTCCTGGGATCAGGATGGTTTTTACGGTGCTCAGTGTATTGACCTTATAAGATTTTATTATGTTTTCTTAGAGGTTTCACCGGTGTTGGGTAATGCTTGTGACTACGCAACAAACAGTCTGCCGTCAGGCTGGCAAAGGATAAAGTATTACAGCGGTTTTGTACCAAAGCCCGGTGATATTGCGGTGTGGACATATTCAACAAGCGCAAACGGTCATTCGGCAATTGTTACATCCGCTAATTCAAGCAGAATGTATGTTGTGGAACAAAATGGTTCTACTCAGCTCACACGTGCCCACTCCTACAGCTATTCATACGGTACACTGTGGGGCTTTATAAGACCAAACTTTTCCGGTGGGTCTTCATCTACTGTAACAGAGCCTGAATGCAGCTGTTCTGCAAGCTACGCAGGCACATATATTTGTACTGCAGACGGCGGTAGTGTAAATATCCGTGCAGGTCACGGTACAAGCTATGGTGTTGTGGGTTCTGTTCCCCCTGAAGCAATCGTTACAATCAGTAAAGCAAACGGTTCAACTGACGGTTATTGGGGTCACGTAACATACAACGGCATCAGCGGTTATGTTTCAATGAAATACTTTGAGCGTCAAGGAGAAAAATATACCGTTTCATATCATGCAAACGGCGGTTCAGGTGCCCCTGCCGCACAAACTAAGGTAGCCGGAACTGCATTGACTCTCAGCTCAACCAAGCCTACACGCAGCGGCTATACCTTCCTGGGATGGGCAACAAGTGCAACAGCAACAGCTGCAGCGTATACAGCAGGCGGTAAGTATACAGCAGATAAGAGTGTCACTCTTTACGCTGTGTGGAAATCAAATGCACCCCAGAGTGAGATTGACACTCCTGTAACATCTGCAGTAAATGCTTTGAATGGCATCAGCGTAACCTGGAACGAGGTGAGCGGAGCTGTTAATTATGTTGTTTATCGCAGAGCAGGCGGTTCAAGCACTTGGGTGAAAATCGGTTCTACAACAGAATTGAGTATGGTTGATACAACTCCTAAAACAGGAACATATTATCTGTATTCGGTAAGAGCATATAACAGTAAGGGGGCTTATAGTGCTTATGACAGCACCAGAACCAAATTAGTACAGTATGTGTTGGCACCCTATACTATAGCTACCAATATTGTAGGCGGAATTTCAGTTGATTGGGGTTATGTTAAGGGCGCAACAAAATATGCTGTTTACAGACGTCGTGGCGGACAGAGTGTGTGGGAGTTGGTCGAAACCACAACCGGAAAGAATGTCAAAGACTTTAATGTGGAGAACGGTGTATATTATGCTTATTCTGTAAGAGCGATTAACGGCACAGGCTACAGCGCATACAGTAGCAAGAAAACCGATGTTATTCAGCCCATAACCGCACCTGAGGTTACTGCCCGTGAAAATGTTGACTGCATAAGTGTGGAATGGGAAGCAGTAGCAGGTGCAACAAAGTATAATGTGTACCGCAGATGTAACACTTCGGGTTGGGTTTTGATATCCGCAACAACCGACAATTCTCTGTATGACAGCGAAATTGAAACAGGCAACAAATACACCTACTCTGTACGAGCAATCAACGGAACAGGTTACAGTGCCTATGAAACCAATAAAACAGATTTTGTTCATTTCTGATTTTGGGTATTAATATCGTAAAAAAGAGGCAATACGGATTTCCCGTATTGCCTCTTTTACTATGTGCCTGTGTTCAGACTTTTTTCATAAACATTTTCGCTGCTTTAACAGCGGTGTAGCCCACAAGGAAAACTGTCAAAGCAGTTTTTATGGTTGATATTCTCATATAGGTTTTTGCTACTGTTGTAAGACCTTCGAGAGCCTGTGTGTAATTGTTCATACTATTGTCCTTTCTTAATTAAAACTCCGTGGGCTATGCCCGGGGTTGATTCCTTTTGCAGCGATGATGTGGGAGACAATAAAGCACCCGTGCCTACAAAAAGGACATTGTTCAGCTTGTTTTGATTTATATTGTCCAGAATATATGAGCATAAAACAGCTGCACTGCATCCGCAACCTGAACCGCCTGAGTGCATATCTTGCTGTTCAATATCGAATATCATTGTTCCGCAATCCCTGTGAACTGATGAAATATCTATATTGTTTTCGGCTTTTAAAAGCTCGCACAACAACGTGCTGCCTGTCTTTCCCAGATCTCCTGTAAGAATCATTCCGTAATCCTGGGGCTTTGTGGCGGTATCACTCAAAAAACGTGCTATGGTTTGTGCGGCGGCAGGTGCCATGGCTGCACCCATATTGTTGGGGTCTGTTATACCCAGATCTCGTACTGCGCCAAAAATAACCTTGTCAATGTAGGGCGTGTTTTCCTTGTGAGTGCTGACAACTGCACAACCTGCACCTGTAACCGTCCATTGTGAAGCAGGTGTGCGCTGACCGCCGTACTCAAGGGGCATTCTGTATTGGCGCTCGGCAGAGCAAAAGTGGGATGATGCGGCTGTAACGGCATTGTTTACTGCGCCGCAGTCCGTAAAGACTCCTGCAAGTGCAAGGGATAGTGCCATTGTAGAGCAGGCACCGTATAAGCCTGCAAAATTGAATTTTAAATCACGCATACCGAAGGATGAGCCAATACATTGGTTAAGCAAATCTCCTGCAAAGGCAAGGTCTATTTGAGTTTTTTGTAACCCGGCTTTTTTGACGGCCTTTTCTATGGCAGCTTTTTGCATATGTGTTTCTGCTTTTTCAAAAGTTTTTTCACCGCAGAACTCGTCGCCGTATGCTATATCAAAATACTTACCCAGGGGACCTTCGGCTTCTTTTTTTCCTACTGCAGCGGCGTAACCGATAATTGAGGGCTTTTGGTTTAGATGTATTGTGTTTTTTCCTGTTCTTTGGGGCATAGGGCACTCCTGTCAAAAAAATAGTGGAAATATTTTATCCTGTAGTTGTGTATATATTCTTGCTTGTTGAATTGCATATAGATGTTAAGTCGGAAAAACAGCCTCATATAAATTTCATTATCCAATAAATCAGTCCGTAAAGGCTTGCGGCAGAGCATCCGTACACAATAACCGGTCCTGCAAGGTTGAACATTTTTGCACCCGTTCCCAATATTTTTCCCTCAAGACTGAATTCCACTGCAGGTGAAACTACTGAGTTTGCAAATCCTGTTATGGGAACCGCAGTGCCTGCGCCTGCGTGTTTGGCAATGTTATCAAATACACCTGCACCGGTAAGCACAGCGGTTATAACAATAAGTGTGGTGGACACAGCAAGCTTTACTTCGTCCTCGTTAAGGCTTGTCATACCGTATAGCGTTTTTAATAATTCTCCGAAGCAACAGATGCCTCCGCCGAAAATAAACGCCTTTGCGCAGTCCTTAAGGAGGGGCGATTTGGGCGTAAGAGTGTGTACTAATTGTTTGTATTGCTCGTTGTTCAAAATTCACATATCCTTTCAAGGGTTTGTCAATATTTTTTACTTGATATGGAGAAATATACATTGCCAATACTATAAAAATAGTGTATAATAAAGTTGTACCTGACATAAAGGCTGAAGCCTGATTGAAAGGTGCGGCTGAATATGTTTTTTGCCTGTGATTTTTGCAGGTTGTAATTGTTTGCCGTACCTTTTGGTACGGCAATTTTTATTACGGAGGCGATATTTTGACCACCCGTGTAGGCGTTATAAGTATAATTGTTGAAAATGAAAATTCAGTACAGGCGCTTAATGAGATTCTCCATAATTACGGTGAATATATTATAGGCAGAATGGGCATCCCCTACAGGGAAAGGGGTATAAATATAATAAGTGTTGCGTTTGATGCTCCCCAGAATGTTATTTCCGCACTCAGTGGTAAAATCGGTAACATCAGAGGTGTCAGCGCAAAAACCGCTTATTCAAATGTGATGACAGATGAATGATATTGAAAGAATTGTTGAAAAGTTAATAACACAACGCACCCTTACGGTTGATGAGTATCAGGCTCTCATTGAGGGCAGGACTGATGCGCTGCAGGAGCGGTTAAGGTGCATTGCTGACGAAATACGACGCGGTGTTTACGGTAATAAGGTTTTTATACGGGGTCTTATTGAAGTAAGCAATATTTGTAAGAATAATTGTTTTTACTGCGGAATCAGGGGAGGTAATACCCATTGTGAGCGTTACCGACTTACACCTGAGGATATTTTGGAATGCTGCAAGGCAGGGTACAGCCTGGGCTTTCGTACCTTTGTTATGCAGGGCGGTGAGGATGGTTTTTTTACGGATGATGTTTTGTGCAGGATAATCAGAAAAATCAAATCCGATTATCCGGACTGTGCAGTAACCTTGTCCCTTGGAGAGCGCTCACGCGAAAGTTACCAAAAGCTTTTTGATGCAGGAGCAGACAGGTATTTGTTAAGACACGAGGCAGTGAATGCACAGCTTTACGGTAAACTCCATCCGTCGGATCTGAATGTGGGAAACAGGCTCAGGTGTCTTCGCGATTTAAAGGAAATCGGCTTTCAGACAGGTTGCGGATTTATGGTGGGAGCACCTTATCAGACTGCACGCCACATAGCCGAGGATTTGAAGTTTATTGAGGAATTCAAGCCTGAAATGTGCGGTATAGGACCGTTTATACCTCATAAAGACACCTGCTTTAAGGATTATCCCAAAGGTAGCGCAGAGCTTACCTGTTATCTTCTCAGCATTGTGAGAATTATCTTACCGAATGTGCTATTGCCTGCAACAACTGCTCTGGGAACTGCTCAGGCAGACGGCAGGGAAAAGGGTATTCTCTCCGGTGCAAATGTTGTTATGCCTAATCTCTCGCCCATTAATGTGCGCAGTAAATATGCTCTTTATGACAATAAGATCAGCACAGGTGCGGAGAGTGCTCAGCATATACAGGATTTGTCCGAAAAAATGGCGAAAATCGGATATCAGGTCGTGTGTGAACGCGGCGATTATATAAAATAATTGTCTGAAGGGGAAGTTTATTTCTGACCCGGAAGAAAGGAGTAATGTTATGGCAAATTATAATCCAAAATCATTGAAGGCAGAAGAGTTTATTAACCACGAAGAAATTCTTGACACTATTAAGTATGCCGAAGAAAATAAAAATAATGTTGAACTTATAGACAGCATATTGGAAAAGGCTAAACCTAAAAAGGTTGGTAACGGATATCAGTGTACAGGTCTTACACACCGCGACGCTGCTGTGCTGCTGGCTTGTGATATCCCTGAAAAGATTGATGAAATGTACAAACTTGCCAACGACATAAAGCTGAAGTTTTACGGTAACCGTATCGTAATGTTTGCGCCGCTTTACCTTTCAAACTATTGTGTTAATGGTTGTGTTTATTGTCCGTACCATATGAAAAATAAACACATTGCACGTAAAAAGCTTACTCAGGAAGAGGTGCGCAAAGAGGTTATAGCACTTCAGGATATGGGTCACAAAAGACTTGCTATTGAAGCAGGCGAAGACCCTAAAAACAATCCTATCGAATATATCCTTGAGTGCATTAAAACAATTTACAGCGTTAATCACAAAAATGGTGCTATACGCCGTGTTAATGTGAATATTGCAGCAACCACAGTTGAAAACTACCGTAAGCTTAAGGATGCCGGTATAGGAACATACATCCTTTTCCAGGAAACGTACCATAAGGAAAGCTACCTTAAGCTTCATCCCACAGGACCCAAGCACGACTATGACTACCATACAGAGGCTATGGACAGAGCTATGGAGGGTGGTATTGATGATGTAGGCTTAGGTGTTTTGTTCGGTCTTGAGCTTTATATGTATGAATTTGTGGGTCTGCTTATGCACGCAGAGCATCTTGAAGCAGTTCATGGCGTGGGTCCGCATACCATAAGCGTACCCCGTCTTAAGAGAGCAGATGATATTGATCCCGATACCTTTGATAACGGTATCAGCGACGATATGTTTAAAAAGGTTATTGCCTGTATCCGCATTGCAGTTCCGTACACGGGTATGATTATATCAACCCGTGAGAGCGAAAAGGTGCGCGGAGAGGTCCTTCACCTGGGTATTTCGCAAATCAGCGGTGCTTCACGTACATCTGTCGGCGGTTACACCGAGGAGGGGCGTCCCCACGATTCTGAGCAGTTTGATGTTTCCGACCAGCGCACACTTGATGAGGTTGTACGTTGGCTTATGGAAAACGGTCATATTCCGTCATTCTGTACAGCCTGCTACCGCGAGGGAAGAACTGGCGACAGATTTATGAGCCTTTGCAAGAACGGGCAGATTCTCAATTGCTGTCACCCCAATGCACTTATGACACTTTCGGAATATATGGAGGATTACGCCACACCACAGACTAAGGCGTTGGGCTACAAGCTTATTGTAGACGAGCTCAATAAAATCCCCACCGCAAAGGTGAGGGATATTGCCGAGAAGAATATTGAGGATATTAAGAATTCCAACAGACGTGATTTCCGTTTTTAAGAAAGGAAGTTTGCTATGAGCTTGAATGATGTTACCTCAGGCGAGAGGGTGCATATTGGCTTTTTCGGACTGCGTAATGCCGGCAAATCCAGCCTTGTTAATGCGGTAACGGGACAACAGCTGGCGGTAGTGTCCGATGTGAAGGGAACCACAACCGACCCTGTAAAAAAGGCTATGGAGCTTCTTCCCGTAGGACCTGTTATGGTTATTGATACACCCGGTATTGATGATGAAGGCGGTCTTGGGGAATTGCGTATACAAAAAGCTCGTCAGATGCTTGCAAAAACAGATGTGGGTGTGCTTGTGGTAGATGCCCTGAAGGGTAAAACCGCAGAGGATGAGGATCTGTGTCGTGAGTTTATTAAAAGGGAAATACCGTTTATTGTAGCTTACAATAAATCTGATTTGCTTGATGTTAACCCTGTGCCAGGGGAGAATGAAATATATGTCAGCGCACAAAATGGCACTAATATAAAAAATCTTAAGGAAAAAATTGCACAGCTTGCCCAAGGCAGAAATGCTCCGAAATTTATTGTGGGTGATTTGCTTGAAAAAGGAAGTCTTGTGGTACTTGTCACACCCATTGACGAATCTGCACCTAAGGGAAGGCTGATTTTACCCCAGCAAATGACCTTGAGGGAGCTTTTGGATTTTCATTGTATGGCTATTGTGTGTCAGGTTGAGGAGTTGGACGCAACTCTTTGTTCCCTTTCACGTAAGCCTGATTTGGTTATTACCGATTCCCAGGCTTTTGGTCAGGTGGCAAAAATTGTTCCTGCGGATATAATGCTTACCTCGTTTTCGATACTTATGGCTCGTTACAAGGGCGATTTGAACACGCTTGTTGATGGCGCGCTGGCACTTAAAAATATCGCGGATGGCAGTAAAATCCTTATAAGCGAAGGATGTACACACCATCGTCAATGCAATGATATAGGTACGGTTAAAATTCCCGGTTGGATTAGAAGCTTTACAGGCAGAGAGCCTGAATTCTCCTTTACCTCCGGCGGTGATTTTCCGGATGATTTAGGTGCTTATGATCTGGTTGTCCATTGCGGCGGTTGTATGCTTAACGAAAAGGAAATGAAAAACCGTATAAGACTTGCAGTTGAACAGGGTGTACCTATTGTCAACTACGGTGTCGGGATTGCCTGTATGAACGGAATTCTTAAACGCAGTCTTGAAGTTTTTCCTCAATTGTACAATAAACTGTAAACAAATTAAGGGAAGCAGTAAAAACTGTTTCCCTTTTTATTTGCGGTATGGTATAATGCAGGTGAAAGGGCGGTTTTAAAATGAATGTAATCATTTGCCTTGATGATAATAACGGGATGCTTTTTAATAACAGGCGTCAAAGTCGCGATAAAAATCTGATAGCAGATGTTTTTGATAATCTGCAGGGAGAAAGGCTTAATATTACACCATTTTCATCAAAGCTTTTTGCAGAGCTTGAGTCTGCTGTAAATGTCTGTGACGGTTTATCTGTGGGACAGGGACAATGGTTCTTTTGTGAGAATGTTGACCTGACTTGCTGTGAAGCAGATATCGAAAAGATTATTGTATACAAATGGAACAGAGCTTACCCCTGCGATTTTACTTGTCAGCTTGATTTTTCAAAATTTATGCTTGTGAGTGAAAGTGATTTTGAGGGTAATTCTCACCCTGTTATTACAAAACTAATCTATGTAAAAAAATAATCGGAGTGTATTATGGCTAAAAGGAAAAAGAAGAAAAATAAGAATGGCTTAATAGGTACAATAATTGCCGTTATTGCAGTTATCGCGGTTATTGGGGGAGGTATAGGCTCCGGGAATGATACTCCCGTAACTGATGAATATACTCATACACAGCCTGAGTGGGAAACTATTATTGATAGTACAACAGATGATGAAGAGTATTTACCCTCCGCGGACATCCAGGTTGACAGTAACCCGACTCTGTCTTTGGCGGAAACGGAAGAACAGGAAAGTGTTGGTATCGAATTCGGGGATAACAGCCAGCAGCTGAGCGATAAATTATCTGATATCATCAACAGTATCGATAAAAACTCAGGGGAGTCAAACGGGCAGGGCAAGGTGACAAGCTCCGATATACCCACTTATTCCGGCAAAGCCTATGCAGTCATAAATAACAATAATCCTGCTTTTGATAATACTCAACTTACAACTGACTATTTTGAAAATTATGATATCCTTGACAGCTACGGCAGGTGTGGTAAAGCATTTGCATGCCTCGGTAAGGAAACTATGCCCTCGGAGGAGCGTGGCGCAATAGGCTCTGTTAAGCCATCAGGCTGGCACACGGTAAAGTATGATTGTGTTGACGGAAAATATCTTTATAATCGTTGCCATCTTATAGGCTTTCAGCTTTCCGGTGAAAATGCCAACAAACGCAACCTGATTACAGGTACACGCTATATGAATACTGAGGGTATGCTGCCTTTTGAAAATATGGTTGCTGATTATATTGAGGAAACAGGTAATCACGTAATGTACAGAGTTACCCCTGTTTTTGTAGGGGATGAGCTCGTTGCAAGGGGCGTTCAGATGGAGGCTTACTCTGTTGAGGATGAAGGTGACGGCATTTGCTTCAATGTTTTTTGCTTTAATGTTCAGCCGGGTGTTGTTATCGATTACGCCACAGGTGAAAGTGAATTGGAATAAAAATAAATACTGCCATAAGCTCAATGGGTGGGCTTATGGCGGTTTTTTATGCCAACAAATCTTCGGGTTTATTTAAAATATGTGTAGCTCCTGCATCCGTCAGCTCCTGAAGGGTTCCGAAGCCGAAAACTGCTCCTGCGCTGTCAATACCAACGGCATTTGCGCCGTCGATATCGTAGAATCTGTCACCTGTCATAATTACGGTTGATTTATTGGGATTGCCGAAATAGTCCAGGCAGGCAGTAATTAAATCTTGCTTGCTTGAGTGGTTGTTGCTGAAGCTTTCTGCGGAAACGAAATCATAGTATTTATAAATATCGTGGTGTTGTGATATTTCATCAACAAATTGTCGTGGCTTGGATGAGGCGACTGCAATTTTTTTGCCTCTGCTTTTTAATTCTTGTAGCATTTGCGGTACACCGTCATAAAGCACGGATTCTTCTGCTGCCTTTACTCTGTATCGCTCCCTGTATTTTTCTATAAGCCATTTTGCATCTTCGTCATTTACACCGTATAGTGTTTTGTAGCTTTCAAAGAGGGGCGGACCTACAAAAAAACGGAGTTTTTCTCTGTCATTTTCCTCGATTCCATAGCATTTTAACGAATAGATTACAGAGTTGAAAATGCCTTCCGTTGTGTCACAAAGAGTTCCGTCAAAGTCAAAAAGATAAACATCATAGTCCTTCATATAATCACCTGTGTATATTCTATAACGCTTTGGCTTAAATGTAAAGCACAGTTATAAAATATGTGTTAAAATAAGGCATATTTTAGCGTAATTTACTATTGAAACTATAATTTGTGTGATGTAAAATTAATGGTATGTAATGTAAGAAAGAAGGCGTCTTTATGGCAGAAGAATTAAAGAATAAAATAGATGCTTTTCTGGATAAATACGTTAATCCGGAGGAAAGTCTTATTGCTCTTTTGCAGGATGTTCAATCTATTGAAGGATACATATCCCGTCAGGCTGTAGAGTATGTTACCGAAAAAACGGGTATACCCTCCAGCCGTATTATGGGTGTGGCATCCTTTTATGCAGGTTTTCGCCTTAAGCCCGTGGGTAAATACAGGGTTATGGTGTGTATGGGTACTGCTTGTCACGTTAACGGGGCAGAGCGTATCGGCGATACAGTCAAGCGAGTTCTTGGAATTGAAGAGGGCGATGTTACCGATGACGGACTTTTCTCTTGGGAAGAGGTTGCTTGTCTGGGTTGTTGCAGTATTGCTCCGGCCATGATGATTAATGATAGGGCGTATGGTAAACTGACTCCTGATAAGGTTCAGTCAATTATTGATTCCATCCGAAAGGAGGAACAACAATGAGAATTCTTTTGGGTTACGGCTCCTGCGGTATTGCTTCAGGTGCTGATAATGTGCTGAATAGCATGACAGAGATTTTGTCGGGTTCGGACATTTCTGTAGAAAAGGTGGGCTGTAACGGACTTTGCTTTGCTGAGCCTGTTTGTGAAATCATAACAGATGACGGCAAAAGTATACTTTACGGCAGGCTTGATAAGGAAAGCGGTAAGGCTCTTGCCGAATCTGTTATTAACGGTAATCCCATGGTTGAAAACAGACTCACTGCAGAGGAGCTTCGTTTTCTTGAAGGTCAGACCCGTATCGTTTTATCGGGCTGTGGTAAGGTTAATCCCGAAAGTATTGATTCCTACATTGCAGGCGGCGGCTATAACGCCTTGAAAAAAGCATTGGATATGGGTTCCGATGGTATTATAAATGAAATTAAAAAATCAGGCTTGCGCGGCAGAGGCGGTGCAGGCTTCCCCACTCATATAAAATGGCAGGCTGCAAAAAACTCTCTGTCAGATGAAAAGTATGTTGTTTGTAATGCGGATGAGGGAGATCCCGGTGCGTTTATGCACAGAGCAGTTCTTGAGGGTGACCCCCACAGAGTGCTTGAGGGTATGATGATTGCCGGTATTGCCGTTGGTGCCGAAAACGGCATTATATATGTCCGTGCGGAGTATCCTTTGGCAGTTAAACGCTTGCAGAATGCCATAGATGAGATGCACCGTAACGGTATTTTGGGTAAAAATATTTTCGGTAGCGGTTTTAATTTTGATTTTTATATTATGATGGGTGCAGGTGCGTTTGTTTGCGGTGAGGAAACTGCTCTTCTTGCATCATTGGGCGGTAACAGGGGAATGCCTGTTACAAAACCACCCTTCCCTGCTCAAAAGGGATTCAGAAAACAGCCCACCAATATTAACAATGTTGAAACATTTGCAAATGTCAGCTGGATAATAGAAAACGGCGGTGAAGCCTTTGCTGCTATGGGTACTGAGGGCAGTAAGGGTACAAAGGTTTTTGCCCTTGCAGGTAAGGTTAAAAGAGGCGGACTTGTGGAAGTTCCTATGGGTCTTACAATAAATGATATTGTTTTTGGTATATGCGGCGGCATCAAGGATGATGCTTGTGTCAAGGCTGTCCAGATGGGCGGTCCTTCAGGTGGTTGTATTCCACGTGATATGCTGGATACAGTTATAGATTACGAAAATATTGCCGGAACAGGTGCTATTATGGGCTCAGGCGGTATGATTGTTATGGATGAAAATACATGTATGGTGGATATGGCGAAGTTCTTTATGGACTTTACAAGCAAGGAAAGCTGTGGTAAATGTGTTCCGTGCCGTATAGGTACAACACGTATGCTGGAAATTCTTAAGCGTATTTGTGACGGAAATGGCGTGGCAGAGGATATTGATACCCTTGTTGATTTGGGTGAAAGCATAAAGGTTGGTGCTCTTTGCGGTTTGGGTAACTCTGCTCCCAACCCTGTGCTTACCACAATCAAGTATTTCAGAAATGAGTATGAAGCCCACATAATCCGTAAGGAATGTCCTGCAAAAAAATGTACATCACTTATCAGATTTGAAATAGATGAGAACAGGTGTAAAGGTTGTTCCCTTTGCAGCAAAAAGTGTCCTGTAGAGGCTATCAGCGGTCAGTTGAAAAATCCTTATGTTATAGATAATTCCAAATGTATTCGTTGTTCGCAATGTCTTGATAACTGTAGGTTTGGTGCAATTGTTAAAAAGAGTGGAGGGGTGCAGTAATGAGCAAGGTTACAATATTTATCAATGGTAAAGAATACTGTGCCGATACAGAAAAAACTCTTCTTGATAACATTCTCGACAGCGGTGTGTATCTGCCCCACCTTTGCCACAACAAAGAGCTGGAAAGCTACGGCGGATGCGGTTTGTGCCTTGTTGAGCTTGAAGGCAGTCGCAAGCCGTTGAGGGCTTGCTCGCTTAACGTAAGCGAGGGTATGAGGGTTACAACCTCCACACCTGAGCTGGAAAAAAGCAGACGCGCAACTCTTGCACTCATAATGTCAGACCACGGCGGTGACTGTAAGGCGCCTTGCTTTATGGCTTGCCCCACACACCAGGATGTGCAGGGCTATGTGGGTCTTATTGCCAACGGCAGGGTTCAGGAGGCACTTGAGCTTATAAAACAGGATAATCCGTTGCCTGCATCCATAGGCAGGGTCTGTCCTCATCCTTGTGAAGAAAAGTGCCGCAGAAAGCATCTTGAGGGCGCAGTTTCTATATGTGCGCTCAAGCGTTTTGCCGCGGATTCAAATGTTGATTATGTGCCCGATTGCGAGGCACTAAACGGCAAAAAAATTGCTGTAGCAGGTGCAGGACCTGCAGGCCTTTCGTGTGCATATTTTCTTGCACGCAAAGGATACAGTGTTGATGTTTTTGAGGCGCAGGAAAAAGGCGGAGGTATGCTCCGTTACGGCATACCTGCATACAGACTTCCTGAAGCCGTCCTTGATAAAGAAATTGAATGTATAGAAAAAATGGGTGTTAAATTCCACTATTCACAAAAAATGGGCAGGGATTTTACAATAAGCTCCCTTAAAAGCAGCTATGATGCTGTTTTTGTTGCTACAGGTGCCTGGCGTTCTGTGAGCCTTGGCTGTCCCGGCGATGATGCACAGGGTGTTGTCGGCGGTATTGATATGCTTTACAGAGCTGCAAAGGGCGAAACCTTTACACTCGGTAAAAGGGTGTGTGTTGTAGGTGGTGGTAATACAGCTATTGATGCAGTTCGCACATCTGTAAGGCTTGGGGCTGAAAGTGTTACCCTTATATACAGACGCACGGAGAAGGAGATGCCTGCAGAGATTGAAGAAATACGTGATGCTAAGGCAGAGGGTGTTCAATTCCGTTTCCTTGCAGCTCCTGTTGAGGTTGTAACACAGAATGGCAGGGTAACCGGCATAAAGGTTCAAAATATGGCACTCGGTGAACCTGACTCAAGCGGCAGGTGTACACCTGTGCCCATTGAGGGCAGTACAGAGGTTATTCCCTGTGATACCGTTATTTCTGCAATAGGGCAGAGGGTTGCAGGGGAGGATATAGACCTTGTGGAGCTTACCCGTAAATCAACCATAGCTGTTGATGAATTGACATATATGACATCAGTAGACGGCGTTTTTGCTGCAGGCGATGTTATAAACAAGGGGCCTGATATTGCTGTCAAAGCGATTGCAGGTGGTAAGTATGCTGCTCGTTCAATTGATTGTTACATTAAGGGTATTCAGGTTCCTGCACAGCTGCCGGATTACTCTGTGAACAAGGCATTTGACCCATCATCGTTACAGGGTACAGGTTTTGTTGGCAGGAACGAACAGGTTATGGCAGAGCCTTGTGAAAGAAAAGGCGATTTTCGTGAGGTTGCAAGCACATTTACAGAGCAACAGGCCTTAAGTGAGGCGTCCCGCTGTCTTGAGTGCGGTTGTATGAGCGTTTATTCCTGTGTGCTTTTGCCCTTAATGCAGAGCTACGATGCTTTATCTGTATCCTTTAAGGGTAAGGTAAGGCAGTATGCCAAGGATAAAAGTCATCCGTTTATAATCAGGGATAACAACAAGTGTATACTTTGCGGTCAATGTGTAAGGGCATGTAAGGAGATTTCCGGTACAGAGAATCTTGGGCTTCTGGGCAGGGGATTCGGAACAGTGCCTGCAAGTGCCTTCGAGTTACCCCTTAATGACAGCAAGTGTATATCCTGCGGAGCCTGTGTAAATGTTTGTCCTACAGGTGCTCTGGTTGCGGTTTCACCTGCAATTAAAAATCCTCCGCTTCCCTTTGAGGAAGAAAGCTATACCTGCAGACTTTGTGAAAATGCCTGCGGTTTTACACGACATATGGTACACGGAAGAACCATAGCAATGATACCGCAAAGATTAGACGAAAGCTGTTCTTTGGGCGTATTTTTACCTGTTGTCAAGGATAACGCTGAAGGTGCTTTAAGTGCAGATAAAAAGGATTTGATGAAGAAAAAGCTGTGCGGAGATTTGGGAAAATATACAGGCAACGATGTGACAGAGCTTTCATTTGATGAATTGGTTGTACTTTGAGGATGTTTTGGTTATATTTATATATAATAAAAAACAAATTATGTGTTGACATTCGCTTTCAATTGTAATATAATCTATTCAGGCTATAAGTGTCGCTATACCTATGCCCACTCATATAGCACGGGTTTTTCCCAAATTCATATAAAAGGAAGATATAAATGAAGAAAGCACTTGCGATTTTTCTTTCCGCGCTTCTCATCTGCATTATGATTGCACCGATGGGTGCCGCGGCAACAGGTCCGGCTCTCACAACCAAGGTTATCGAGGGCGAGTATTCAAAGTCAGCAAATGGTGTTGCGGCTGTTACAGCAACCACATTTACAATTGTTGTTACAGCTCCTCCGGTTGAGAACCTTACAGGTGTTAACCTTTACTTTGAGTATGATCCCGCAATCCTCAAGGTTAAGAGTGCAGGCTTTGCGGCAGACACTGACGGAACAAAGTTTTTCTCAGGTCTTGAGGTTACAGGTCCTAAAGCTGGCGTTGACAATCAGTACGCTTTCGCTTGGATTCCCTCAGGCAGCGGTGTTTCAAAGGCAGAGGCAAGAGACCTTCTCTACATAACCTTCAATGTTCTTGATACAACAAAGGCACAGACTCCTGTATACCTTTACATTGATGAGTTCCGTACAGATGATGCCTCAGCGGATAACGACATCACTTCAACAGTCCTTTTCAATAACAATATAGTTAATTTCAACTATCCTGAAAATACTCCCCCTGCAGAAACTGCTCCCGTTATTAACGGCACTACAGCAGAGGGTGAGGGCGCAACAGCCGGCGATATCAACGCTCTTCTTCAGGTTATCAGAGATTTACTTGCAGGTAACGGCGTTACATTTGCAGACTTCTCAGATGCAATTGCAAACGTTCTTGGTAATGCTGAAATTACAGATATCGTTGAACAGTTGGTTGACGGCGATATGAACATTGCAGATGCATTCGCAGATTTCCTTAAGTCAATTGGTCTTGACTTTGATTCATTTGAAGATATTCTTAATAAGATTATTGAGTTTATTATGGGTCTCTTCAATAGTGACGATAGTGGTGAGGATGAAACGACAACTGCTCCTGCAGGTAACTCATCAACAACTGCAGCAGGTTCATCAAGCGGTTCTGTAAACACAGGCGATAAGGGTGTTGCTCTTGCCGCAACAGTTTGTGTAATCTCAACTGCAGCATTCGTTCTCACAAGAAAGAAAAAAGACATTATTTAATCGGAATCGCAAGTTCGTAATTAAATAGTAACACCGTTCGGGTTATCCGAACGTTGTTTTTGTTTCTTTTATATTATGTTTGATGCTATGAGGGTAAAAAAACAGGCGTTGCGGTTTTATACGCAACGCCTTAATTCTTTTATTACATACCCAGCATGGATGAGAACATATTCTTTTTCTTTTCCTTTTTGGGCTTGTAAAGGGGAGGGTTTTCCAAGCGCATTTTTGCACTTTTACTTTTTCTGAGGTAGTTGATTATTTCAGTAACAGGCTCGTTCATAGTGTCGCTGAAGTAGCTCTTAGCATTATCAATAAGCTCGGGATTTTCTGCAAGTGAAACACCTAAGATTGTAACACCAACAAGGCTCTGTGTGTCGTTTGTGCCATCCTCGTAAATATCGTTCAGCAGGTTGAAAAGCTTGCGCATTTTAACCTTGTCATTTTCGCGGATTGTTTCAATAACAACAGCATTGCCGTGGTTTACAAAGAAATCCTCTGCAAGGAACTCTCCGTAGGTTTCGATATTGAGCTTGTACTCGTTGCGAAGCTCGGGATAAATAGTGGTGAAACGACTGCCAAGGGTATTGGCATCGTAAGACAAAGCACCACTTTTTGCCTGTGTGCGGGAAACAGGGGTGGGCAGCTTTTTGCCTGCCATTGAGCTTTTATTTGAAAAGTTCTTTTCAAAGGTTTCAATATATTCTTCAAAAATATATTTAAGGTCACGTTCCTCGAAGGAATCAAGCTCCAGAAGTGAAAGTGAAATTCTGGGCATATCATCGTCCGGGGCATCGCTTTCGTCTGCACGGGCAAGGAAGAGGGCAAGCTTGTCGTTTTCAAACTCAATACGTACACGACCCTTTTCGCCACGGTACATAATTACAGATTTGTTGCCGATTGTGGCAATAGGAAGGTCAGGCTTCTGAACTCCCTCGGGGTATTCAACGGCAAAGCCCAAGTCGGTCAATGTGCCCTCAATACCCTTCATAATAAGATTAAGCGCATAATTTAATTCAAGCACTGTTAAGTACCTCGCATTTCTTTAAAATCCAATAGATTATAGCATATCTTAATATGTTTGTCACTATATATTTTTTAAACTTATTTTATACCCTTCATTGTAAGGGAAATTCTCTTTTTTTGCGGTTCAACAGCCAGCACTTTAACCTTAACAACCTCGCCGACCTTGAGAACCTCTGACGGATGTTTGATGTATCGGTCACAAATCTGGGAGATGTGAACAAGACCGTCCTGGTGAACGCCGATATCAACAAAAACACCGAAATCAATAACATTACGGACTGTACCTGTAAGCTCCATACCTTCCTTCAGGTCGTTCATATCCATAATATCCGAGCGCAACATGGGCTTCGGTAAATCATCACGGATATCTCTGCCTGGCTTTTCAAGCTCACCAATAATGTCCGTAAGAGTGGGAATACCAACCCCACATTCCTCGGCTGCTTTTGAGAGTCCGTATTCTTTTACCTTGCCACCGATTCCGCCTGCACCCTGAGCGGCAACATCCTTTTGTGAGTAGCCAAAAATTTCAAGTAGCTTTTTGGCGGCGTCGTAGCTTTCGGGGTGGACCCCTGTGTTATCAAGGGCAGTTTTGCCACCCGGTACTCTGAGGAAGCCTGCACATTGCTGATATGCCTTGGGGCCAAGACCCTTAACCTTTTTGAGCTCGGTACGGGCATTAAAGCTGCCGTTTTCCTCGCGGAAGGCAACAATGTTTTTGGCAATAGTTGCATTGACACCTGCAATGTATTTTAACAGGGAAACCGATGCGGTATTAAGGTCAACACCAACAGCATTAACACAATCCTCAACAACACCTGTAAGGGATTCATCCAATTGTGCAGGCGGTACATCGTGCTGGTACTGTCCCACACCTATACTACGGGGTTCAATCTTAACAAGCTCTGAAAGCGGGTCCTGTAAACGGCGTGCAATAGAAACAGCTGAGCGAACTGAAACATCAAAGTCCGGGAATTCCTCTGCGCCTAATTTTGATGCAGAGTATACAGATGCACCTGCCTCGTTAACAACCATATATGATACAGGTCGTGAGGATTTTTTGATAGTGTCTGCAATGAAAATTTCACTCTCTTTACTTGCAGTACCATTGCCGATTGATATACAGTCAATTTTAAATTTATCAATAAGCTCAAGAACACGCTTTTCGGATTCTGCAATTTTTGACTGAGGGGGAGTGGGGTAAATAACCCCTGTGAACAGCACTCTGCTGTTGCCGTCAACAACAGCAAGCTTACAACCGGTTCTGTATGCAGGGTCAACAGCAAGAACGGTTTTACCCTTGATTGGCGGTTGCATAAGCAAGGGCTTAAGATTACTGCCGAACATTTTTATTGCCTGTTCATTTGCTTTTTCTGTAAGATTATTTCGTATTTCATTTTCAAGTGATGGGAATATTAGTCTTGAATAAGCATCCTTAACAGCATCAATGCAGAAATCGGTGGATGAACTGCCGCTTTTAATAAATAACTGATTAAGAAGTGAAAGTGCGGTTTCTTCCTCAACCTGAACCGATACCTTGAGTATATTTTCCTTTTCTCCGCGGTTTACTGCAAGTATGCGGTGTGCCGGGATTTTTGCAACAGGCTCGCTGTAATCGTAATACATACTGTAGACGCTGTCTTCCTCGGTTTTAGCGACAGATTTTATAACACCGCGCTTGTTAATAAGGTCTTTGAGCACCTTTCGTGCCTCGGGAGAGTCAGAAACCTGCTCTGCGATAATATCCGATGCGCCCTGCAAAGCTTCCTCAGGGGCGTTTACTCCCTTTTCTTCGTTAACATATTCAGCGGCAAGCTCTAATAGGTCAACGCCCTTGAGCTCAAAGGAAAACAGAACATCTGCCAGAGGCTGTAAGCCTTTTTCCTTGGCAACGGAGGCGCGTGTTTTACGCTTTTGCTTGTAGGGACGGTAGATGTCCTCAACCTCGGCAAGTGTGATTGCCTGAGCCACCGCCTCTGTGATTTCATCTGTGAGCTTGCCCTGCTCTTCAATAGAGTTCAGAACCTCTTCTTTACGCTTTTTGAGGTTTCTGAGGTAAGTGAGACGGTCATTGATTTCGCGCAGCTTCTGGTCATCGCATGAGCCTGTCATCTCCTTGCGGTAACGGGCGATAAAGGGAATGGTGTTTCCGTCATCAATGAGCTCCACAATGTTTTTTATGTGGAATTCACTTATGCTGAACTCTTGTTGTAATACGTTTAAAATTTCCATGGAATCTTCCTTTATATAATAGTATAACAATAATAACATAAATCAGGCAAAAAGTCATTATATAAGTTGAATAATATTTTTTTATCTGTTATTATGATTTGAAGGGAGTGAGTATAATGAAGGTTCTGGCAGAAAGGTCAGATAAAATATTTATATGGGGGCCTATTGTTATGCTTTTGTGCATACTCGTTTTTTCGAACAGGTCTGTTTTTATGGGTAGTCTTAAGGGTAGGTACATTGTTTACTTTTGTGTAACGGTGTTCGGTTTAGTCTGTTTTGACTTGTGCCACAGAATCACCGTTCCGAAAATAATAATAGAGTACGATGACTACGGTATATATGTGTATAAGCATAAAAAACAACAGCCCATAACTTTGCGCTACAGCGATCTGAAGGGTGTTTTGATTATGGAGGGTGTTAACGATAGTTATGAGCTGAATGAAGGTGTCAGCGTTGACAGTCCTTCAACAGGTATGTTACGAATACAGTCAACCCAGGGCTTAACAACATTGTACGGCATTAAAAATGTACGACAGGTTGGTGATCAGCTTAAGCAAATGGTTGATGACTATAACCGGAAAGCAATGGAACATTATGAAGCTCGCATTGAACAGATGAAAAGGCAAAGAGAGCTGGAAGAATTGCAAAAACATGACCCAAATACGTAAAAAAATAGTTTTGTTCACAATTTGTTTACAAAGTTGTGAAATTAATGCAACATTGTTGTGTTATATAATAGATAGACAATTTGATTGCTTAATCATTTCATTTTCTCTTTCCAAAGATTTGAGCCCTCGCCAGCAAAATGGTGAGGGCTTAAATCTTTTTTCGGGTAAATTGGTTTAGTTCATTTGGCGCAACCCTGTACATAATTGTTTACTGAATTTATTTTGCAGAAAAATACAGGAGCACTTCGTGTTGAAGTGCTCCTGTATTATGGTTTAATTACAGGTTTTTAACATAGCGTACAACCTTTTTCGGAACCTTCAGGGTGTCAGTAACAGCATCCTTTCTGAAGATTATATCAAGGTAGAACATTTCATCGTGCTTGACAATCGCTTTTAGGAGTTTTACAAGCTTTTGGGCATACTCTTCATTACCCTCCTTAAGAGCAACGATTAAGGAACCGATGTGCTCATATATTCTGTCATTCATCAGTCCTAAATTAGGTTCACCCAATGCATACCGCCATTCTTTTTCCAGTTCGTCCGAGTATGTGAAATCATCACGCAGAATAAGTGATTTCAGCATTACGGAATGATTACCCTCGTTGATGGTGTTGTTAAGAGTGTACTTTTCGTAACAGGTATATGCTTTTACAAAATTTTCTTTATACAACTCGTACAATTGTCCGAGACAGTAATAAACCTTGGCTTTGTAATTTGAGTCGCTGACATCAAAGTAATGCTGTGTTGCATATATCAATATGGTTTCTGCAGCGGTTAAGTTCTCGTTATCGCCACGTTTCATAAGCTCTGTGGCAACATTTACAACTATTTCACACTTGTCTTCGTTAAAATAGTCCTTTAGTGCCTCAAAAAATCTGCCGTTGGTTTCTGCAGTCCAGAAGGGTTCCTTCAAAAGCTTTTCTATCATAAATCACACCTCCGGCGGAATGCAGGCTGCCAAGGTAAGATTCGTTTTTGATGTTACCTTGAATTTGTTGTTACAGGAATATGGCATAAAGAAATAATCGCCTTTTTTTAAGGCTTTTTCGTAATTTTCACCACAGAGTGTGCCGTTCCCCTCTGTTACAACATATACGCAAGGGGCTGCAAGGAGCTCTGTTTCACCATTATTTATAACATATCTTTCGACGCTGAAGCATGGGGTATCGTACCTGCTTATAAGGCTTTCCTTCTTGCATCCGTCGGTTTCGTATACAACAGACGGAATTTTTCTGCATTCATTTTCTACCCTTGAAAGATTGTAGGAGTAATCGAAAACAGAAAGGGCGGTTTCCTTATCAAGACCGATATACATCTCGTTATCGGAGAGCTTGTAATCACCGCACCAACGCTCCGGCTGTATTGTAAAGTCGGTGGGCTCCTGAACCTCAAGGATGAGGCATCCGTAGCCGATTGCGTGTACCGCCCTTGCAGGGATGAAATATACATCGCCGGGCTTTACCGGAATTTTATTAAGGAGCCTTTCCATGGCGGATTTGTCAGTTTCGCTGTCATTTACTGCTTTTTCAAAATCTTCAGGTGTAACATCATCTTTAAAGCCGAAATAAATACAAGCACCCTCACGTGCACCAAGCACAAGCCAGGACTCTGCTTTTCCGAATTCGGAATTAAAGTTTTTTCTTGAAAAGGCTTTGTCGGGGTGAGCCTGTACAGGCAATCTTATGGCAGAATCAAGCGCTTTTACAAGCACGTCAAGACCGTTTCTGTTGCCAAGCATTAACGCTTTTTCTTTAATCAACAATTCGTCAAAATGTATGGATGTTCCCTCGATTGTGGAAAGACCCTCGTATGGGTCTGTGCTCCCTTCGTTAAGTGCCTTTGTTGAAGAGCAAATCCACTCCTCGGGATAAAAACCGTCGGTGCTGTCATCACCAAAAAAATCAGAGAAAAGCTGACCGCCCAGATATACTCTGAAAACTCTGTTTTTTTCAAAGAAGACAGGATTGTTTGCTAATTTTACAGTATCCATAATTCACCTCAAAAGTGCATCGCCTGATGCTTTAATATCGCTGAAAAAACCGCAGGCAGCACCGCTGAAAACACAGGCACCCACAGATGCCTCCTCAGAGTGCAGGGGGAGTTGTGCGGTTAAACCAAAGTCTTTTTCAAATATCTGTCGCCATATATGACTTTTGCGTAAACCGTTACCTGAACAAACAAGCTGTACAGGAGTGCCTGTAAGCATATTTTCAGCGGAGGAATACATTTCAAAAAGCTCTTTGGAAACGCCCTTGAGTACACCGCAGATAAGGTGCTGTGGTGTGAAATTATCTGCACCGATATTCTCAATAAAGCCACGCTTTTCGGGGCTTTGACGAGTACCGCAGAATTCACAGCTTACTGTCAACGCATCCTTTAAATCAAAGACACCCTCTGACAATGAATCCATTTTCTCGTAAAGCTTGTGGGAATTACCGTCAAGCATATCTGCACATAATGTGAAAAAGCTTTTTAATATGGCATAAGCTCTGCCGCCGCAAAGGGATGAGCCGACAAAAATATAGTCACCATCAGTCAGTGGTCTAACCTCACCGCAGGGAGGCGCAACAATACTTTTTGTAATAAATGAAACCTGACTGCCTGTGCCTACGTTTACAAGAACTGATGTTTCCGGCTCTGCAACAGAACCCAGGAAGCTTGCCTGATTGTCGCCTATGGCAATACTTACAGGTATGTTATCAGGTAAAAAGTCACATTTTGTTGTGCCTGCAACAGATGTATTACTTATAACCTTTGGTAAAAAGTCTTTGTCTATACCTGCGATTTCAAGTGCTTTTTCATCAAAGCAAAGATTTTTCAAATCAAAGAACCCCAGGCTTGCACCGTCACTTGCGTGTGTAACGGGTGAGGTGTTTGTAAGAAGTGCCACAAGATAATCGTGGATAGTGGTAAGCATTACGGCACTTTCAGGCACAAGTTTATTTTGGATGTTATAAAAATGTGTAGTAAGTCCGAAGCCTGTGGATGCCTTTATGCCTGTAATCCTCGTAAGATGTTGTGCATAAGTTTCATTATTGTCAAACAATTCGTTGCCTCGTTCATCCTGCCAGATCATAAGTGGCGAGCAAGGTGCATTGTTTTTGTCTAGATACAGTATGCCGTGCATTTGTCCCGTAACACCGATTGCATCGGGAACAAGCTCTGCGGTTACATCGGCAACGGCTTTTTTTACTGTATCAATTATTTTTTGGGGATCCTGGAGCCTCTCAAAGCATTTACCCTCCAAGAAGCTGTCGTTTTTGAGTGTACAGCTTTTTATAACTGCTTTACTGTCAGTATCCAGCATTAAAGCGGTTACGGTGGTTGTACCTATATCTATACCTAATATCTTCATAACTCAGCACACAACTGCAGTAGATGCAGGATCAAGACGTCGGATAATATCCTGTTGAATTGCGGGTGAAAGGTCGAGGAAGTTTACGAATGTGCCGTGAATACGCATAATATATACTCCGCTTGGGGCGTATTTCTTGGGCTCTGCAAGAACCTTTTTGAGAATTTCTGCAGTTGTTACGTTAACATAAAGGTAGAAGGGAGCAACATTTTCGTTAAGCTCGTTAAAGAAAAGGGGCTTCATAACCTTATCGCGGAACTCAACACCCTTGCCCTCGTAATCATCACTTGAAAAATATTTCGGGTCAATGCCGAAGTGGGATGCATAGCCACCACACATTTTGTTGAATGGTAATTTCATAAGACTGAGTGTGCGGAAGCCCAAACCGTTCTGCGCCTCGCCGTAAAGAGGGTCAACACCGTAATTAAGCATATCACGGGATTTTCTGCCACAGGGCAGAGCGCCTACCCAATAGCCGTACAGAAGGTGGGTCGAGGGGGTTGAAAAGTCGGGACGGAAGTTATTGCCCAGATAGTTTTTCTGTGCACGTACCATATCTGCAATTTTGTTTGTAAGTTCTGCAGTTTCAGCATCAACCAATTCATTGTTGTTGCCAAACTTGGGAGCTGAAAGAAGATATTCACGAAGTTCCTCGTAGCCTTCAAAGTTGTTTTTTAGGGCGTCAAGGAGCATTTGTGCATCCTGGGGACGTTCTTCAATCAATTTGTCAATAGCAATAAATGAATCGGCAACAACGCTTGTGCCGTGAATAAGGCATCCGCTGCCATTGTACTTTGTTCCCTGGTGGGTAATATTACGGGTATCATATCCTGACTCAATACCACCCATAACAGTACTCAGGAAGGGTACGGGCAGGTGGGAAATTGCTTTTGATGCACCGTTTGCGGCCTTCACCATTTCATCGCAGAAATACTGTGCATTTTTGTAAAAGCGTTCTCTTATATTTTTGAGTAAATCAAGTGCATCTGTGCTGTCACATACTGTGCCGATTTCATTACCTGTGATAAGTGATTTACCGTCATTGAGTGTAAGCTCAAGAATTTTGCCAAGATTGAACCAACTGTTTGTTGTGTTGGCGTTGTCCTTGCCCATAATTAGGGGCTCCTGACAGCCTGCAATTGAGGTGTCCTGAATATCATCAATATCAACACCTGCTGCTGAAAGCACCTTAAAAAGAGAATCATCGTTAAAGAATGATGGTGTAAGGCAACCTGGTGTGAAAAGGAATCTGCCCAACTCCTCATAAAGCTTTTGTGGAGTGTTTTTGTGGAGCTTGACTGAAAGTATGGGCTGCGGAAGATTCATATCGTAATATGCATCTAAAAGGGCATAGGTAGAGTCATTTGTAAGGTCATTGCCATCCTTATCTCTGCCGCTTACAATAAGGTTTTGTGAGATAGCCCAGCTTCTGTCACCAACATTAAAAAATACAAGAAAATGCTTGAAAAGGGAGGCTGTTTCTTCCCTTGACAAACCATCGTTGGCTCTGTAAGGCTCGAAAATTCGGTCAGCATTACCAACTGAAAAGGCAAAGGGGTTAGGCGCCTGCTCCAGGCACATAATCTGCCATAAAAGGATAAAGCTCTGCAATGCCTCGTAAAGTGTTTCAGCACCGCTTTCGGGCACCTTTGCAAGAGTTTGTGAAAGGAGCTTTAACTGTTCTTTTCTTTCACTCTCTGCAGTGAGTAATTTTTCATCTGCAATAGCCTTGTATCTGCTTGCAAGGATGATTACACATTCAAGTGCAATTTTCATTGCTTCGTAATTCTCATTTTGCTCGGGGGTGGCGTTTTTCTGCTTTTCCTCGATATCAAGAATCATCTTTTTTACACCGTGCTTAAGAGCATATCTCATATCGGGAATAAGATGACCCGTAACCTGCTCAATAAAATATGCAACCTCGCCTGTGTGCTTTTCGCAGGCCTTGTAAACCTCTGAAAGTGATTTTACATAGGGTGTTTCTTTATCAAGATTTCTTAAAGCATCAATACGCTCCTGGGGGAATTCCTCGGTAGCATCAATATCATCGTATACAGCGGTGGGATCGCAATAGCCTGCAAAGGTTTCTACACGGAAGGAGGGGTTAATAAGTGCATAGCTGCGGGCAAAGGCATCACGCTGAGTGCCTGCAAAAACAGCGTTATCACTTATTGATAAGGGTAAAACCTTAATTGCCTGACGGAATTTTTCTGCAGCCTTGAGCATCGGTGAAAGCTCGCTGTATTGTGCATCGTGTTTCTGCTCGGTTTCTTTAATGATAAACCAGCCTTCAAGGTGGTTTATGGCACGCTCTTCTTTAAAAAGGGCGTTAGCCATTTCTGTGGTTTTTTGCGGGTCGAATTTATACATAAAAATCACCTCAGGTGTTAATAAGTTTCAGATTTCTGTTTTTTATTTCACAGGCCAAAAGGGTTACATCTTCAGCTGTTGTAAAGCCCTCGGTAACTGTATAATCCATATTGAGCTTTTTGTATTTTTCTTTACCGAATTCGTGATAGGTGAGTATTTCAAAGGCAATATTTTCTCCTGTGCCTGCGTTTTGCAGCTCTGTGAAAAATTCACCGAATTCAAAAGCGTTCTCTTCACCACAATTAAAGTAGTGAACTAATGGTACACGCACTAAAAGGGGCTTGCCTGTGCGAGCTCTGTGAATAAGATTATTTTTGATAATTTCAATATCTGCGCCTAAAATTTCCCGGCATTTTTCGGATGATGGGGTTTTGAAATCGGCTATCATATAGTCAATCGTGCTGAATAATTCTTCGCAGTCCGTAAGTGATGCATTTGTTTCAATACAGGTGTGAATACCGTTTTTTTGCAATTCCTTTATAAGAGCAAGGACAGACTCCCTTTGACAAGTGACCTCGCCACCTGTAAGGGTAACACCGCCACCGTCAATGAAAATCATTTTTACAGAAGCGGCCTCCTTGACAATATCTGCAATTGCCATCTTTTGGGTATTGTCGGTGAGGGTTAAGCCCTCGGGGTTAGAGCACCAGGGACATTTGAGGTTGCACCCGGCAAGGTGGTAAACAAGGCGGTTCCCGGGCCCGTCCTGAGAATAGTTGAAGCCCTTCTGGAATATGTAAATATGACTATTGCCCATTAAATCCACCACCCTTCAGATTAATTAATTATATATTATAACACTAATATAATCATATTTCAATCAGAAACAGGGGATTGGGAGTGGATATTTTTTAAATGAAAAAGCCAAAAGGACTTGTTACAAAATGGTAACAAACGATAAATTTTTATTGACAAACGATAAAAACGGATGTATTTTTTGTGCAAGGAGATGATTTTATGAAACATTCCGAAAAATCTATTAACTTGACACTTATCCTTGCTTTCGGTTTAAGTGCATTTTTTGCAATAATGCTGTTTATGGCGCCACACGTGTTTACAATTTATTGCGATGCTGCCCATAAAAGCGAGGGTGCATTGAAGGCCTTGATAGGTGTTTTTTATGCCTGCACACCATCTGCAGCAGTTACTTTGTATTGTACCGTAAGGTTTCTTTTTAATCTTAAAAAAGGGGAGGTGTTCACAAGACAAACGGTTAAATATCTCAAAATCCTTTCATATATGTGTCTGTCCGTAATTCCTTTGTCTTTGCCGCTTTGTTATTATTTCCTGGCAGGATTTCCCATACCGGCATCAGCAATGTGTATGTGGTTGTTCCTGAGGGTGCTTAAGAATGCGTTTGAATACGGAACTGATATAAAAAATGAAAATGATTTGACGGTGTAAATATGGGAATAATTGTGAATCTTGATGTAATGTTAGCAAAAAGAAAGATGTCTTCGGGAGAGCTTGCTTCGAAAATCGGATTGACACAGGCTAATTTGTCAATTCTGAAAACAGGCAAGGCAAAGGCTATAAGGTTTTCTACCTTATCTGCAATATGCAAAGAGCTGAATTGCCAACCCGGAGATATTCTTGAATACTCTTTGGAGGATTAATTATGAACAATTCACAAAATAACAATACTCCCGTTTGTTATAACACATACCCCGGTTATAATAACGGCTGTAACGGTTTTCCGTTACCGACAAAACTGACTAAAAAGCACCATAGCATAACAAAATCTGATCTTGCAGGTTTTCTTATATCCTTTGTGCTTATGTTTGTTGTATTCCGTGTGGGTATTTTCAACGGCTTTAACTTCGGCTTTTCAATAAGCGTAACTCTGTTACTGAGCCTTGGCTTTATCTATGTATGGAACAGCAACAAAAAGAATACGGTTTTTTCTTTATTGATGTATTTCCTGTCTGTTGTACTTATAGCTTCTTATTCCTTTAATAATGACGGATTTATTAAGTTTCTGGGCTTTATTTTCCTTTTGTTCTCTACCTCGCTTGCCCTCAGCGGTATATCCGGCAATGTGAATGTTAAAGGAAGCACATATCTGCTGGCAGTGGATTCTGTTTCTGTTGCATTCAAATGCTTTTTTACAAAATTTGCCCTGATGGTGCGCTCATTCAGGGAACACCTGAAGACATCAAAATCAAATGCCTTTGTAAGCACTGTGTTAGGTGTTGTGGTTGCTTTCCCTGTGATGTGCCTTGTTATGGGGCTTTTGTCTTCATCAGATGTGGCATTTGAGTCATTGGTAACTATTATTGTTGACAATGTGGCTACATTTGTATTTGCTTTGATTTTATCGTTGTTGTTTACGCCCTTTATTTTTTCCCACTTTTTTGCGTTGAAAAAGGGGGAGGGAATACGTAATGCCCCTGTAAAGAGGATTAATGCGCGTCTGTCTTCTATTACCGCAAACACATTCCTTATAATGATATCTGTTGTTTATTGCGTTTACCTGATTTCACAGCTGGCATACATAACAAAGGCTTTTGCTTTTTTGTTACCTGAAGGGTACTCAGCTTCGCAGTTTGCAAGGGATGGCTTTTTCCAGATGGGAGCTATTGCAGTCATTAATCTGTTAATACTGACATTAACAATGATTCTTATTAAAAGAAAAGAGAATAAAAAAGTATCTGTTTTAACTAAGATATTGTTGACATTCCTTTGCTTGTTTACTGAATTTTATATTTCAACATCATTCATTAAAATGGTGAAGTACATTTCATTGTACGGCTTGACACGTTTGCGTGTTTTAACAAGCGTGTTTATGATTATGCTTGCAGTAATCTTTTTTGTGTTGCTTGTGCGCTTGTACATCAGAAAAATACCGTATATCAAGGTCATTACCTTTGTTTGTGCATTGACAGTAATACTGATTTCTGCAGTAGACATAAATACCGTAATTTCAGAGTATAACTATAAGGCCTACAAGGAGGCAAAAATTCATAGAATTGATGTAGAGTTGCTTGAATCACTTGGGGTTAATGCTTTGCCTGTGCTTGTTCAGCTTGCGGAGGATAAGGACCCTGATGTTGCATTTGAGGCAAAGGGTGCAATCCTGCATTTGTCCGAAGATATATACATTCATCCTTTTGATAAGGAGCTGGAGGAGGAGCAACCTCTTTCGGAGAGGGCTTTATACAGTGATGTTTTTGATATGAATGTAATCAGAAAAAGAGCAAAGGAGAGCCTTGATGAATTTATAGAAAAGAATCCCGATTTCCTTGCAGAGTACGATAATGAGTTCCTTGCACGAAGTGAAATTGCGGTAGCGGAGTAATATGATGTAATAAAGTGTTTTTGCGGTCTGCCTTTCTTAAACGGAGAGGAAGACCGCAAATTTTTAAAAAGTATTGTTACGGAAACTGCAGACAGGCGACGAACAATAATTTTTTGCATTTATTGTTTCTTTATGATAGAATAAATTATATCCTTGTTCAGGGGTGAATTTATGAAATTCGATTTATTTGAAAAAGCAAAAGAAAATATAATTGTGGTTGCTCACAGGGGTGCTTGTGGGGGTAATATTCCATGTAACACTCTTACTGCCTATGAAATTGCCCTTAAGCAGGGTGCGGATATGATAGAGGTTGATGTGAGTCGCAGCCGTGATGATAAGCTGTTTATATTCCACCCGGGTATGGAGGAAGACCACTTTAATAAAAAGATGAATTTCAAGCGTATGAAATTTGCGAAAATTTCAAGAGAGCGTTATGTCAACTTTGACAATTCTGTTACCCAGTTCGGTGTGGCAACCTTTGATGATTTTCTTGAACAGTTCAAGGGCAGATGCTTTATAAATATTGACAAATTCTGGGATAATCCCGAAATGATTTATGAAGCAATAAAGCGCCATAATATGCTTGAACAGGTGCTTGTTAAAAGCAAGCTTTCGCCCGATATCATCAAAACAGTTGAAGATTTCTGCCCTGATGTTGCATTTATGCCCATTGTAAGGGACGAGCATCCGTACCACGGGGAGCTTATGAAGCGTAATATCAATTACATCGGTGCAGAGGTGCTTTTTGAGAATGAGAGCTCATATATGGCAAGCCCTGAGTTTATTGATATGATGCACCGTGACGGTAAATTGGTTTGGGTTAACTCCATAATTTATGATTACAAGGAACAGCTTGCAGGTGGTCACAGTGATGATACCGCTTTTACCGTGAACGAGGATTACGGTTGGGGCTGGCTTGTTGACAGGGGCTATGATATGATACAAACCGATTGGGCTTTAATGCTTATAAACTACCTTAAAGAAAGCGGTAAATATTATAAATAAAATTATTCGTTAAAATTGACTAAAAAAAGCGGAAATTTTCTCTTTAAAAACTACGCATTTTAGAGTATAAAAACCGCACCGTTCTATTGACACAAACGGGGCGGTTATGATATTATTATTAAGGTCTTTAAGTCGGTACAGAGAGATCGGCAAGATGAATGTTAAATATATTGGGTACAGGTAAAACTGTATCAATGTTTTTGTGTGTTCAGCCTTGCCATACGCAAGGCTTGTTTTTTTATATTCAATACGGAAAGTGATTATTATGACACAGCAACTCAAAGCCAAAACAATAAAGTTTGCCTCAGCAGGTATGGGTAATGTGCCTTTTTATAAAGGCGTTGCGGAGCATTTGTCTGCTGATGATAGCCTTTCTGTTTTCAATTCTGACAGATATATTATTTTTCCCGGTTTTTGCGATGTGCATGTGCATTTTCGTGAGCCGGGTTTTTCTTATAAAGAGACTATTGAAACAGGGTGTAAAGCATCTGCCCGCGGCGGATACACTGCAGTATGTACCATGCCTAATCTGGACCCCGTTCCGGATTGTGCCCAGCATCTTAAAATACAGACCGATTTAATAAAGGCAGATGCCTGCATAAATGTTTATCCCTATGCTTCGATTACTGTCGGGCAGAAGGGTGAAGAGCTTTCGGATATGGAGTCTATGGCAGATTGTGCATTTGCTTTTTCTGATGATGGCAAGGGTGTGCAGAGTGACGATATGATGAGGGCGGCAATGCTCAAGGCAAAATCATTGGGTAAAATGATTGTTGCTCATTGTGAGGATAATTCCCTGCTGCGCGGCGGCTACATCCACGATGGTGTGTATGCTAAGGAGCACGGTCATAAGGGTATATGCAGTGAGAGCGAATGGAAGCCAATAGCAAGAGATATTGAGCTTGTTAAGGAAACGGGCTGCAGCTACCATGTGTGCCACATATCAACAAAGGAGAGTGTGGATATTATCAGGAAGGCAAAAGCAGATGGTGTGGATATCACCTGTGAAACAGGTCCTCACTACCTGGTGCTTGATGATAATGACCTTGAAGAAAGCGGTGCCTTTAAAATGAATCCGCCACTTCGCTCTGAAGAGGACAGACTTGCACTTATTGAGGGTATTAAGGACGGCACTATTGATATGATTGCAACGGACCACGCTCCCCACTCAAAGGAGGAGAAGAGCAAGGGTCTCCAAGGTAGTGCGTTCGGTATTGTGGGTATTGAAACTGCCTTCCAGGTGATGTATACAAACCTTGTAAAAACAGGTGTTATAACACTTGAAAAGCTTGTCGAGCTGATGGCGGTGAATCCCCGTAAAAGGTTTAATATCCCACTTGGTGTTGATTACACGGTATGGGATTTGAAAAAGAATACAACAGTTAACCCGTCAGATTTCCTGTCAAAGGGCAAAGCAACTCCCTTTGAGGATATGCCTGTGCAGGGTGAGTGTGTGTTGACCGTGTGTAACGGTAAAGTAGTTTATAAATTGTAATTTTTAGAATTTTGAATTATATGTTTTTCAGGAGGTTTCTCGTATGGGAAAGAGAACGGATATCAAGAAGGTTTTGATTATAGGCTCAGGTCCTATTGTTATCGGTCAGGCGGCAGAGTTTGACTATGCAGGCACTCAGGCTTGCCTTGCACTTAAGGAGGAAGGCTATGAGGTTATTCTCGCAAACTCCAACCCTGCCACAATTATGACAGATACTACCATTGCGGATAAGGTTTATATGGAGCCCCTCACTTTGGAGTATGTTGCGAAAATTCTCAGATATGAGCGTCCCGATGCGATTGTTCCCGGCATCGGCGGTCAGACAGGTCTTAATCTTGCTATGCAGCTGGAGAAAAAGGGTATACTTAAGGAGTGCGGCGTAGAGCTTCTGGGTACAAGCAGCGAAAGTATTGAGCGTGCCGAGGACCGCGAGCTTTTCAAGGAGCTTTGCCAGTCAATAGGTGAGCCTACAATCCCTTCAGAAATTACATACAGTCTTGAAGAGGCGCTTGCTGCAGCGGACAGAATCGGTTACCCCGTAGTTGTTCGTCCTGCATTTACTTTGGGTGGTACAGGTGGCGGATTTGCCGCAGACAGAAATGAGCTTATTGAGATTGGTACAAATGCCTTCAAGCTTTCACCCGTTCATCAGGCGCTTATTGAAAAGAGTGTTAAAGGCTACAAGGAAATTGAGTTTGAGGTTATGCGCGATTCCAACGACCACGCCATTACCATCTGCGGTATGGAGAATATTGACCCTGTCGGTGTGCATACAGGTGACTCTCTTGTTGTGGCTCCCATCCTTACACTTAATGACCACGACCTCAAGATGCTCAATGACAGTGCTATCAAAATTATCCGTGAGCTTAAAATTGAGGGCGGATGTAATGTTCAGTTTGCCCTTAATCCTGAGACAAGCGAATATTTCCTTATAGAGGTTAACCCGAGAGTTTCCCGTTCATCTGCCCTGGCATCCAAGGCAAGCGGTTATCCTATTGCAAGAGTTACTGCAAAAATTGCGGTAGGTATGGCTCTTGAGGATATTACAATTGCCAATACAACAGCGGCATTTGAACCCCGTCTTGATTATATTGTTGCAAAGCTTCCCCGTTTCCCGTTTGATAAGTTTGCATCTGCAGCAAACACCTTGGGTACACAGATGAAGGCAACAGGCGAGGTTATGGGTATCGGCTCAAACCTTGAAGAGTGCCTGCTTAAATCTGTTCGTTCACTTGAAACAGGTGCATACCACTTCCACCTTCCCAAGTTTGACCCTATGACAGAGGATGAGCTTGTTGCTTATCTTGCTGAGTTCAAGGATGATACAATTTTTGCTGTAACAGAGCTTATTCGTCGCGGTATGTCACTTGAAAAGCTTCACGATATTACAAAAATCACAACATATTTCCTTGAGGCATTCAAGAGAATTGTTGATATGGAAAATAAGCTTAAGGCAAATGCAGGTAATAAAGAGGTTCTCCTTGAAGCTAAAAAGATGGGCTTTGGTGACAAGTTTATTGCCAAGTTCTGGGGACAGAATGAAATTGATGTTTACAATCTCCGTAAGCAGGAAAATATGTTCCCTGTATTCCGTATGGTTGACACTTGCCATACAAACGCATATATTCCTTACTTCTATTCATCCTACACAGACAAAAATGACTCTGTTCTTACAGATAAAAAGAAAATTGTTGTTATCGGTGCAGGTCCTATCCGTATAGGTCAGGGTGTTGAGTTTGACTACTCCACAGTTCACGCTGTTACAACCATTAAGAATTCCGGTTACGAGGCTATTATTATCAACAATAACCCCGAAACTGTTTCAACAGACTACACAACTGCAGACAAGCTCTATTTTGAACCCCTAACACCCGAGGATGTTATGAATATTATTGAGTTTGAAAAGCCTGACGGAGTTATTACCTCACTGGGCGGTCAGACTGCTATAAATCTTGCCGAACCCCTTATGAAACGCGGCGTTAAGATTATCGGTACGGATTGTGATGCAATTGAGCGTGCCGAAAACAGAGACAGCTTTGAGAAAATACTTACAAACCTTGGTATTCCTCAGCCCAAGGGCAAGGCAGTTACAAAAATTGAAGACGGCATAAATGCTGCTAAGGAAATCGGTTATCCTGTACTCGTAAGACCAAGCTTCGTGCTGGGTGGCAGAGCAATGCAGATTGTTGCTAACGAGGAGCAGCTCAGACACTACCTCAAAACCGCTGTTGAGATTGATGAGGACAAGCCTGTGCTTGTTGATAAATATATTCAGGGTAAAGAGGTTGAGGTTGATGCTATCTGCGACGGCAGAGATGTATTTATTCCCGGTATTATGGAGCTTGTTGAAAAGACAGGTGTTCATTCGGGCGACTCCATAAGCGTTTATCCCTCATTCAGTATTTCTGATAAGGTTAAGGGTATTATCCTTCAGTATGCAAAGAAGCTGGGTCTTGGCATCGGCATTATCGGTCTTTACAATATTCAGTTTATTGTTGATGAAAAAGATGATGTTTACATTATTGAGGTTAACCCCCGTTCATCAAGAACAGTTCCCTTCCTTTCAAAGGCAACCGGCTACTCCCTTGCAGATATCGCAACTGAGGTTATTATGGGAAAAACTCTTAAGGAGCAGGGTATATTTGATATTTATCCCCAGGAGAAGAATCGTTGGTATGTAAAAGTACCCGTATTCTCCTTCAACAAAATACGCGGTCTTGACGCTTACCTTTCACCTGAAATGAAATCAACAGGTGAGGCTATCGGTTACGACAACAAGCTTAACCGCGCTCTTTATAAGGCGCTTCAGGCATCGGGTATGCATTTACAGAACTACGGTACCGTTTTTGCTACAATTGCAGATAAGGATAAGGATGAGGCACTTTCACTTATCCGCCGTTTCTATAACCTGGGCTTTAACATCCAGGCAACTGAGGGAACAGCCAAGTTCTTCAAGGAGAACGGAATCCGTACTCACGCGCTTAAGAAAATCAGCGACGGTAGTGATGAGATACCTGAGGCTTTGCGCCAGGGTCACATTGCTTATGTTATAAATACAAAGGATATTGGTTCAACAGGTTCAGCCAACGACGGTCTTGAAATTCGCCGATATGCTATTGAAAATAACGTAAATATCTTTACCGCCCTTGATACCGTTCGTGTTCTTCTTGATGCACTTGAAGAGTCTACAATTACAATTTCAACAATTGATGCTTAATTGAATATGTGGGTGAGGCTGCTTCTGCAATCGGTAGTAGCACACTCGCGCTGATGAGGTTACTATGAAACAATCAATTTTTAAAATCACCTGTCAAACCCAATTGACAGATACGGTTTATAAAATGTGTCTGCAGGGTGATACCGAGGGTATTAAATGCGGACAGTTTGTTAACATAAAGCTTGATGGTCTTTACCTTCGCAGACCGATTTCAGTCTGTGACTGTGAGGGCGATAATCTTACAATTATCTACAAGGTGGTAGGTAAGGGTACAGAGCAGATGGCAGGTATGGGAGCAGGTCAGGAGCTTGATGTTCTTACAGGCCTTGGTAACGGTTACGATTTAAGCCTTGCAGGGGAAAGACCTGTGCTTATAGGTGGCGGTGTTGGTGTTCCGCCAATGTATATGTTGGCAAAAGAGCTTGTTGCACAGGGCAAAAGTGTAAGCGTTATTCTGGGCTTTAACACAAAGGCGGAAATCTTTTGTGAAGAGGATTTCAAGGCTCTCGGCTGTGATGTTACGGTTGCAACCGCAGATGGCTCATACGGTGTAAAGGGCTTTGTTACGGATGCTCTTGAGGGTATGGATTATTCGTATTTTTATACCTGTGGTCCCGAGCCTATGCTTAAAGCACTTTTTAAGGCTACTGCTACAAGCGGTCAGTTTAGCTTTGAGGAGCGTATGGGTTGCGGTTTTGGTGCTTGTATGGGTTGCTCGTGCAAAACCGTTACAGGCTACAAGCGTATATGTAAAGAAGGCCCCGTGCTTAAAAAGGAGGAAATTTTATGGGAAGATTAAGTGTTGACCTTTGCGGAATTACCCTTGATAATCCGATAATTCCTGCCAGCGGAACCTTCGGCTTCGGTTACGAATTTGCAGAGCTTTACGATATCAATATATTGGGCACATTCTCCTTTAAGGGAACGACAAAGGACCCTCGCTTCGGTAATCCTACGCCTCGTATTGCCGAATGTAATGCCGGTATGATAAACGCAGTCGGTCTGCAGAATCCCGGTGTGGAAAAGGTTATAGGCGAGGAGCTGCCCAAGCTCCAAAAATGCTTCGATAAAAAGGTTATGGCGAATGTCAGCGGCTTTGCTGTTGAGGATTATGCCTATACTTGTGAAAAGCTTGATAATTGTGAGCAGGTAGGTTGGCTTGAGGTTAATGTAAGCTGTCCTAATGTTCACGGCGGAGGAATGAGCTTTGGTACAAATCCTCAGGCGGCGGCAGAGGTTACTGCGGCTGTTAAAAGGGTTACAAAAAAGCCTGTTATTATTAAGCTTTCGCCAAATGTTACGGATATTGTGGCTATTGCCAAGGCCTGTGAGGATGCAGGTGCTGACGGCATAAGCCTTATAAATACACTTCTTGGTATGCGAATTGATCTGAAAACCAAGAAGCCTGTTATTGCAAACAAAATGGGCGGTTTTTCAGGTAGTGCCATTTTCCCTGTGGCAGTTCGTATGGTGTACCAGGTTGCAAATGCAGTTAACATTCCCGTAGTAGGTATGGGTGGTGTTACAACTGCGGAGGATGTAATTGAGCTTATGCTTGCAGGTGCTACTGCCGTTGAGGTAGGCGCCGCAAACCTTATCAATCCCTATGCCTGCCGTGATATAATAAACGATTTGCCGCAGGTTATGGATAAATACGGTATAAATAATCTTAAAGATATAATCGGAGGAGTAAAGTAATGGGTAAAGACGTAATTGTTGCTTGCGATTTTGCAAGTGCAGAAAAAGTTTTTGAGTTTCTTGATAAGTTTGAGGGCGGCAGAAAGCCCTTTGTAAAAATAGGTATGGAGCTTTTCTATGCAGAGGGTCCTGCCATTGTTAAGGAGATTAAAAAACGCGGTCATAAGATTTTCCTTGACCTTAAATTACACGATATCCCCAATACAGTAAAAAAAGCAATGGCTGTGCTTTCTAACCTTGATGTTGATATATGCAATCTTCACGCATCAGGTACATGCCGTATGATGGAGGCAGCAATTGAGGGCCTTACTCGTGAGGATGGTACAAGACCTTTGCTTATAGCAGTAACTCAGCTTACCTCCACAGACCAGGAGAGTATGGAAAATGACCTTCTTATCAAGGAGCCTATTGACAAGGTTGTTATGCACTATGCACACAATGCAAAGCTTGCAGGTCTTGACGGTGTTGTTTGCTCACCCCTTGAGGCGGGCAAGGTTCACGAGGTTTGCGGAAGCGACTTCCTTACAGTTACACCCGGTGTGCGCTTTGCTGATGGTGATGTTGGTGACCAGAAGCGTGTTATGACTCCTGCACAGGCAAAGGAAATCGGTTCGGACTACATCGTTGTGGGTAGACCGATTACTGCTGCAGAGGACCCCGTTGCCGCATATACACGTTGTGTAGCAGAGTTCTGTGATTGATTATAACGAATGCTGAAAATATAAAGGAGATTTATTTATGGAAAGCTACAAGAGAGAGTTTATTCAGTTCTTAGAGGGCGCAGGCGTGCTCAAGTTCGGCGATTTTACTGCAAAAAGCGGTAGAAAAATTCCTTATTTCATTAATGCCGGCGATATTAAAACAGGTGAGCAGATTTGCAAGCTCGGTGAATTTTATGCAAAAGCATATTTTGAAAAGGTGGGCAATAAAAAGACAGTTCTTTACGGACCTGCATACAAGGGTATTCCCATTGCTGTATCTGTTGCTGTTGCACTTGCCAAAAACGGTCTTGATGTGCCTTTCTTCTTTAACCGTAAAGAGGAAAAGGATCACGGTGAAGGCGGTGTGTTTGTTGGTTACAAGCCTCAGGAGGGCGAGGAAATCGTTATTGTTGAGGATGTTATCACAGCAGGTACAGCCATCCGCGAGAGTATGAATATTCTGTCAGGACTTAAGGGTACAAAGGTTGCTGCAACATTTGTTATGGTTGACCGCAAGGAAAAGGGTCAGACAGAAAAATCTGCTATGGCAGAGGTTGGTGAGGAATTCGGTTTCCCTGTATATTCAGTTGTTGACGTTTATGATATTATCGAATACCTTGAAGAGGATGAAAAAAACCACGAAAATGTTGAGCGCATCAAGAAGTATCTTGAGGTAAACGGTGCTAAATAATTTTAGGAAGTGAATTGAATGAGAAGTCTTATTGATATTCTTGATTTTTCCGTTGAAGAGCTTGATGCTTTGATTGCATCGGCTAATGATATTATTAAAAATCCACAGGCTTATTCCGAAAAGTGCAAGGGCAAAAAGCTTGCCACACTCTTTTTTGAGCCTTCTACAAGAACACGACTTAGTTTTGAGGCGGCAATGCTTGAGCTTGGCGGTAGTGTAATTGGTTTTTCAGAGGCGAACAGCTCCTCTGCCGCTAAAGGCGAAAGTGTTTCCGATACTGCCAAAACTATCAGCTGCTATGCTGATATTATCGCTATGCGTCACCCGAAGGAGGGTGCCCCTCTTGTTGCGGCACAGAGTGCAAGCATACCTGTAATCAATGCAGGCGACGGTGGTCACAACCATCCCACACAGACACTGGCGGACCTTCTCACAATCAGTCGTGAAAAAGGCGGTTTTGAAAATCTTACTGTAGGCTTCTGCGGTGACCTTAAGTTCGGCAGAACAGTTCATTCACTTATTACAGCCCTTTCAAGGTACAAGGGTGTTAAGGTTGTGCTCATATCACCTGAGGAGTTGAAGCTCCCCAGCTATGTAAAAAAAGATATCCTTTCTAAAAACAATATCCCTTATGAGCAGACAACTGACCTCGAGAGTGTAATGCCTCAGCTTGATATTCTTTATATGACACGTGTTCAGCGTGAGCGTTTCTTTAACGAGGAGGATTATCTCCGTCTTAAAGACAGTTACATTCTTGAACCGAAAAAACTCAGAAATGCAAAATCAGACCTTTGTATTATGCATCCGCTGCCCCGTGTAAACGAAATTTCCGTTGCAGTAGATGATGACCCGAGGGCTTGTTACTTCAAGCAGGTGCTCAACGGTAAGTACATTCGTATGGCACTAATTCTCAAATTGTTGGAGGAGGCACAAAAATGAATGTAGATTCAATTACAAACGGCTTTGTTATTGACCATATTATTGCCGGCAGAGGTATGCGCATCTATGAGCTTTTGGATCTTGATAACCTTGATTGCTCCGTTGCCATTATTAAGAATGTTACCAGCAAAAAGCACGGCAAAAAAGATATTATAAAAATTGATGCGGCAATACCCATTGATTTTGATGTTATAGGTTATGTTGACCCGGGTGCAACAATCAATATTATCCGTGAGGGCAAGCTGGTTGAAAAGCGTTTTATTGAGCTGCCTGAAACACTTACAAATGTTATCAGATGCAAAAATCCGCGTTGCATAACAACAACCGAGCAGGAGATAAATCACATCTTCAAGCTCACCGACAGAAACAATGGTATATACCGTTGCTTTTATTGTGAAACAAAGGCAAAGTGAGCTATTGGCAAATTGCCCATAAAATAGCAGTCAAACAGGCTTTAATTATAACTTTCGCGCCTTGACACTGTGTTTTATAAATGTTAAAATTACTGTGTTATTAAAAGTCTTTTTCTGTGACTGACGGAGTGATGGAATTAACCATGGAGGAACAGAAAAATACCGCCTTATATGCGGTATACGTAAGACTTTAAGCCGACCGTCTGGGCACGCCTGTTCGTTGTTGGATAGGTGCGCCCTTTTTGTTTTATTTTTCCCTTGAAAGGATTGTTGATATGAAAAAAGTTGGTATCGTTATGGGTAGTGACAGCGATTTACCCGTAGTTGAAAAGGCTGTAAATACACTCAGGGATTTCGGCGTACCCTTTGAGGTTCACGTTTTTTCTGCTCACAGAACACCTGAACAGGCAAAGGATTTCAGTGCCAATGCCCGTGAAAATGGTTTTGGTGTGCTTATTGCGGCGGCAGGTATGGCGGCTCATCTCGCCGGTGCTGTTGCAGCAAATACAACACTTCCCGTTATAGGTATTCCCATTAAATCTGCTAATCTGGGCGGTATGGAGGCACTCCTTTCAACAGTGCAGATGCCCTCCGGTATACCCGTTGCAACAGTTGCTATTGATGGTGCAGTTAACTCAGCCCTTCTTGCTGTTGAAATACTTTCACTTTCAGAGCCCGAGCTTGAAAAGAAGCTGGCAGAAAAAAGAGCGAAAGACACTGCAGCTGTACTTGAAAAGAATAAGGCTGTTGAAAATAAGTTTAATTCATAAAAATATCGGGAAGCAAGCTTTTCTCGGAATTACGGTATTTTAGAAGAGGTGTATTATGGGCGGTTTTTTCGGTGTGGTATCAAAAAATGATGCTGTGCTTGATACTTTTTTCGGAGTGGATTATCATTCACATCTGGGTACGCGCCGTGCAGGTATGGCGGCTTTTGATTCGGAAAAAGGTCTTCAGCGTAAGATACATAAAATAGAAAACTCACCTTTCAGAACAAAGTTTGAAAAAATACTTGATGAAATGACAGGTACAAGTGCCATTGGTTGCATCAGCGACAGCGATGCCCAACCCTTGCTTATGCGCTCCAATCACGGACTTTATGCTATAAGCACAATCGGCATTATAAATAATGAAGATGATTTGGTTAACCAGTATCTTTCCTTCAGCGGCGGTCACTTCGGTGCTATGACAAGTACGGGTATAAACTCAACAGAGCTTGTTGCAGCAATGATTGACCAGAAAAGCAGCTTTGCAGAGGGTATAACCTTTGCGCAGGATGTTATCGAAGGTACGGCATCCATTCTTATCCTCAAGGAAAACGGCAATATTATTGCCGCCCGTGATAAGCTGGGCAGGATTCCCGTGCTTGTGGGCAGGCGTGACGATGCTTACTGTATTTCGTTTGAGGACTTTGCATATAAGAAATTAGGCTTTGAGGATTACAAGGAGTTGGGTCCCGGAGAGGTTGTTGAAATTACAGCCGAGGGTGTTGAGGTTCTTGTTAAACCCCGTAAGACTAAAAAAATATGTGCCTTCCTCTGGTCTTATTACGGTTATCCCACATCATGCTATGAGGGTGTTAATGTTGAGGTAATGCGTTACAAAAACGGTCAGATTATGGCACAGACAGATAAAGCGGCAAATGTGGCACAAGACATTGATTATGTCAGCGGTGTTCCCGATTCAGGTACACCCCATGCCATAGGCTATTCTAATGAAAGCAACATTCCCTTTGCCCGTCCGTTTATTAAATATACTCCCACATGGCCCCGCAGCTTTATGCCATCCAATCAGCGTGAACGCAGCAGGGTTGCCAAAATGAAACAGATTCCTGTTCACGATCTTATTAAGGATAAAAAGCTGTTGTTTGTTGATGACAGTATCGTAAGGGGCACACAGCTCAGGGAAACTGTTGAATTCCTTTATGAAAACGGCGCCAAGGAGGTTCATATGCGATCCGCTTGTCCGCCTATTATGTATGGCTGCAAATTCCTGAACTTCTCGCGCGGTACATCCGACCTTGACCTTATAACCAGGAGCACCATTTTGGAGCTTGAAGGCGAGCAAGGCTTTAAATATCTGGATGAGTACAGCGATGCATCCACAGAGCGCGGAGCAAAAATGCGTAAGGCTATTTGTGAAAAGCTTAATTTTGCATCCCTTGAATTCCAGTCTCTGGAAGGCATCATAAAAGCAATCGGTTTGCCTGAGGATGAGGTTTGCACCTATTGCTGGAACGGTAAAGGCTAAACAGTATTCAATGAAAATATATTAAGGAGAAAAATGATGAATAATTCAAGATCAGAAAGTTATGCAGCTGCAGGTGTTGATATTACTGCAGGTTATAAAGCAGTTGAGCTTATGAAAAAACACGTTGCCAGAACCCGTAATGAAGGCTCATTGGATGATGTGGGCGGTTTCGGCGGTTGCTTTGACCTTGGTTGTGCTGCAGGAATGGAGCACCCCATATTGGTTTCAGGCACAGATGGCTGCGGAACTAAAGTTAAGCTGGCTATTCTTATGGATAAGCACGATACAATCGGCATTGACGCAGTTGCTATGTGCGTTAACGATATTATTTGTGTCGGTGCAAAACCCTTGTATTTCCTTGACTATATTGCTTGTGGTAAAAATATCCCCGAAAAAATTGCAGAAATTGTAAGCGGTGTTGCTGAAGGATGCGTTCAGTCCGGCTGTGCTCTCACAGGCGGTGAAACTGCAGAGCATCCCGGCTTAATGCCTGTGGAGGATTATGACCTTGCAGGCTTCGCAGTTGGTATAGTAGACAAGCCGAAAATGATTGATAACAGTAAAATGGCTGTTGGTGATGTTGTAATTGCACTTCCTTCAACAGGTATTCATTCAAACGGCTTTAGCTTATGCCGTAAGGTTTTTGATATTGATAACAATAATCCTGAACTCTATGTAGAGCGTGAAGAGTTGGGCGGTAAAAGTATTGCGGAGGCTTTACTTGTTCCTACAAAGATTTATGTTAAGCCTGTTCTTGCTCTTTTGGAAAAGGTAAATGTGAAGGGCATTTCCCACATTACAGGTGGTGGCTTCTACGAGAACATTCCACGTTCAATTCCCGACGGATTATGTGCAAAGATAGACAAATCTGCAGTTAAGGTTCTTCCCATCTTCAATACAATTGCTGAATGGGGAAATATTCCTGAGCGTGATATGTACAACACATATAATATGGGTGTTGGTATGAGTATCGTTGTTCCTGCAAATGAAGTGGAGCTTTCACTTGAGGTGCTTAAGGATAATGGTATTGATGCTTATGTAATCGGTGAAATTATTGAATCCGATGACAAAATTATTCTTGAATAATTAAAAACATTATTAATGAAAGAGGGTTTTAGAATGCCTAAAAAGAACATTGCAGTTCTCGTTTCGGGGGGCGGTACAAACCTACAGGCACTTATTGATGCACAACACAGGGGTGAGCTCGGTAACGGTGAGATTACCTGTGTTATAGCATCAAAGGCTGACGCGTATGCTCTCACAAGGGCAACAGATAACGGCATTAAAACCCGTACACTTATAAGAAAAGATTATGAGGATATTGCCTCGTACAGCAAGGCGATGCGCGATGTCCTTGTTGAGGAAAAGGCAGATTTAATCGTCTATGCAGGCTTTATGACCATACTTGATGAAAATGTCTGCGATGCTTTTCCAAACAGAATGATAAATGTTCATCCCGCACTTATCCCATCATTTTGCGGCAAAGGCTTTTACGGTCTTCATGTTCACGAGTGTGCTCTCGAAAAAGGCGTTAAGGTGTCAGGTGCAACTGTACACTTTGTAACAGCAGAGTGTGATGCAGGCCCAATTATTCTGCAAAAGGCTGTTGAGGTGTGTGAGGGTGATACTCCCGAAACACTCCAGAAACGCATAATGGAGCAAGCAGAGTGGAAAATACTTCCCAAGGCTGTACAGCTTTTCTGTGATGATAAAATTCAGGTTGTGAACGGCAAAACAATAATCAAATAATACTTGAAAGGACAGATAATATGGAAATCAGAAATCTTTGTGATGAGCTTAATTCTCTCCCTTACCACGGCAGGGGAATTATTATCGGTAAAAGTGCAGACGGCACAAAGGCGGTAACTGCATATTTTATTATGGGCAGGAGCGAGAATAGTCGTAACCGTGTGTTTGTTGAAGATGGTGAAGGCATCAGAACACAGGCGTTTGACGAATCAAAAATGGTTGATCCTCACCTTATTATCTATGCTCCCGTCAGAGTATTAGGTAATAAAACAATTGTTACAAACGGCGACCAGACAGATACAATATATGAGCTTATGGACAAGCAGATGACCTTTGAACAGGCACTGCGCACACGCGAATTCGAGGATGATGCTCCTAACTTTACACCCCGTATTTCAGGTATTATCCATCTTGAAAACGGTGATATGAATTATGCAATGTCTATCCTTAAATCTGCAGACGGTGACGGTTCATCCTGTCAGAGATACACATTTGCATACTCAAATCCGATTTGCGGTAAGGCAAAGTTCATTCATACATACAAGTGCGACGGTAATCCCTTGCCCAGCTTTGAGGGTGAACCAAAAACACTTGAATTGCCTGATGTTGATATTGATACATTGACCGACACTATCTGGACAAATCTTAACGCCGATAATAAGGTTTCTCTTTTTGTAAGATACATTGACCTTGCAACAGGTAAGTACGAGTCAAGAATTGTTAATAAGAATAAGTAAGGAGAAGTAGCAATGAAAGAGTTTGAATTAAAATATGGTTGTAACCCCAATCAGAAGCCTGCAAAGATTTTTATGGCTGACGGCAGTGAGCTTCCTATAGAAATCCTTTGCGGCAGACCGGGCTTTATAAATTTCCTTGATGCTTTTAACAGCTGGCAGCTTGTTAAGGAACTGAAGGAGGCTCTCGGTCTTCCTGCGGTTACATCCTTTAAGCACGTAAGCCCTACCTCTGCAGCAGTAGGTATTCCGCTTTCAGATAAGCTCAAAAAGGCTTGCTTCGTTGATGATATTGAGGGTCTTGATGATTCTCCCCTTGCTTGTGCTTATGCCCGTGCAAGAGGTACAGACAGAATGTGTTCATTCGGCGATTGGGTGGCACTTTCTGATGTTTGTGATGTTACTACCGCAAAGCTTATACAGCGTGAGGTTTCTGACGGTATTATTGCTCCCGGTTATGAGCCCGAGGCATTGGAGATACTTAAATCAAAGAGAAAGGGTAATTACAATATTGTTAAAATTGATCCAGATTATGTGCCTGCTCCCATTGAGCACAAGCAGGTTTATGGTATTACCTTTGAACAGGGCAGAAACAATTTTGAAATCAACCGCGGGCTTCTCACAAATATTGTTACAGAAAATAAGGATATGCCCGAGGGTGCGGTGCGTGACCTTATAATTGCGCTTATTACACTTAAATACACGCAGTCAAACTCCGTTTGCTATGCAGTTGATGGTCAGGCTATCGGTGTTGGTGCAGGTCAGCAGTCAAGAATTCATTGTACACGTCTTGCCGGTACAAAGGCAGATACATGGTTCCTTCGTCAGCACGAAAAGGTTCTTAACCTTCCCTTTAAGGATACCTTGGGAAGACCTGACCGCGACAATGTAATTGATGGATATATCAATAAAAATGAAGAGGATGTTTGTGCAGACGGCAACTGGCAGAAGTATTTCACAGAACAGCCTGCACCTCTTACAGATGAGGATGTAAAGGCATATTTTGCAACGATTGACGGTGTTGCTTTAGGTTCAGACGCTTTCTTCCCCTTTAGTGATAATATTGAGCGTGCAAAACGCAGCGGTGTTAAATATATTGCAGAGCCGGGTGGCTCAATCCGAGATGACGTTGTTATTGAATGCTGTAACAAATACGGTATTTCTATGGCTTTTACAGGAATGAGATTATTCCACCATTGATAGAGGTTGATTAAATGAAAATAATGGTTGTAGGTGGCGGTGGTCGTGAACACGCCATTATAAAAAAGATTAAAGAAAATAAAAATGTAACCGAGATTTTTGCACTCCCCGGTAACGGCGGTATGGCACAGGATGCAACCTGTGTAGATATCGGTGCAAAGGATATTGAAAAGATTGTTGACTTCGCAGTAGAAAATAAAATTGATTATGCTGTTGTAGCCCCTGATGACCCGTTGGTTTTGGGTTGTGTTGATGCACTTAATGAAAAAGGTATTCCTTGCTTCGGTCCTGAAGGCAAAGCGGCAATCATTGAGGGTAGTAAGGTTTTCTCAAAGAACCTTATGAAGAAATATGGTATCCCTACAGCGGCATACGAAGTTTTTAATGATATGGAAAAAGCCCTGGCATATCTTGAAACTGCTCCAATTCCCACAGTTATCAAGGCTGACGGTCTTGCTCTAGGCAAGGGTGTAATAATAGCAAACACCCGTGAGGAGGCAAAGGTGGCTGTTGTTTCAATGATGCAGGACAAAATGTTCGGCACCAGCGGTGACAATATTGTTATTGAAGAATTTCTTACAGGTCCTGAGGTATCTGTGCTTTCCTTTACAGATGGCAAGACTGTTGTTCCTATGATTTCGTCAATGGACCATAAGAGGGCAGGGGATAATGATACAGGTCTTAACACAGGCGGTATGGGTACAGTAGCTCCCAATCCGTATTACACCGAGGCAATAGCCGCGGAGTGTATGGAAAAGATTTTTGTGCCCACCATTGAGGCTATGAATAAAGAGGGAAGAACCTTTAAGGGTTGTCTTTATTTCGGTCTTATGCTTACACCGGCAGGTCCTAAGGTTATTGAATATAACTGCCGTTTCGGTGACCCTGAAACACAGGTTGTTTTGCCTCTGCTGGAAAGTGACTTGCTTACAATAATGCAGGCAACAACAAACGGCACACTTGCAGAAACTGAGGTTAAATTCAGCAAAAAGAGTGCTTGCTGTGTTATTATGGCATCTGAGGGTTACCCTGTTGAGTATAAAAAAGGCTTTGAAATGACTATCCCTGCTGAAATAAACAGCAATGTTTATGTGGCAGGTGCAGTCCTTAAGGATGGAAAGCTTCTTACAAATGGAGGCAGAGTTTTAGGTGCTACCGCTGTTGAGGATAGTTTGAAATGCGCTATTGATTCGGCATACGCCCTTGTTGAGAAAATCAGTTTTGGTAACGCATTTTACCGTCGTGATATAGGTGCAAAAGCACTTGCGGCTATAAAGGAGTAAGAATAATGGTATTTAGAGTTTTTGTTGAAAAGAAAAAAGAACTTGCTAATGAAGCAAAGTCACTTTTAGGTGATGTACGCACTCTTCTTGGTATTGAAAGCCTCGAAGATGTTCGTGTGTTTAATCGTTACGATGCCGAAAACATCACAGAGGAGCTTTTTGATTATGCAACCAGAACAGTTTCCTCCGAGCCTCAGCTTGATATTGCTACTGCTGATATTGATGTGGACGGTGCAACAGTTTTTGCGGTGGAGTTTTTGCCGGGTCAGTTTGATCAGCGTGCAGACTCAGCAGCTCAGTGTATTCAGATTATTTCACAGGGTGAGCGTCCCACTGTTAAAAGTGCAAAGGTTTATGCTCTTTATGGTAATATTTCTGCCGAAGAGCTTGCAGAAATAAAAAAATATGTTATTAACCCTGTTGAGGCACGTGAGGCTACACTTGAAAAGCCTGAAACACTTGCTATGCAGTATGAAATCCCCACAGAGGTTAAAACTCTTGAAGGATTTATAAATCTTGACAGAGCAGGTCTTGAGGACTTTGTTAAAGAATACGGTCTTGCAATGGATGCTGACGATATCGCATTCTGTCAGCAGTACTTCAAATCCGAGGACCGCGATCCGACCATTACAGAAATCCGTATGATTGATACATATTGGTCAGACCATTGCCGCCACACAACCTTCCTTACTGTTATTGACAATGTGGAGTTTGAGGACGAGCTTTTACAGAAAACCTATGAGGAATACATTGCTACACGTGAGGAGCTTGGCAGAACAAAGCCTATCTGCCTTATGGATCTTGCAACAGTTGCAGTTAAGTACCTCAGAGTAAACGGCAAGCTCGACAAGCTGGATGAGTCAGAGGAAATTAATGCTTGCACCGTAAAAATCAATGTTGATGTTGATGGTGTTACAGAGCCCTGGCTCCTTCTGTTTAAGAATGAAACCCATAACCACCCCACAGAAATTGAGCCCTTTGGCGGTGCGGCAACCTGCATCGGTGGTGCAATCCGTGACCCCCTTTCAGGTCGTGCATATGTTTATGGTGCAATGCGTGTTACAGGTGCGGCAGATCCCCTGAAGCCCGTAAGCGAAACAATCAAGGGTAAGCTTCCTCAGAGAACAATTGTTACAACTGCTGCTGCAGGATATTCTTCTTATGGTAACCAGATTGGTCTTGCAACAGGTATTGTTGACGAAATTTACCATCCCGGCTATGCTGCAAAGCGTATGGAAATCGGTGCTGTTGTAGCGGCTGCTCCCCAGGAGAATGTTCGCCGTGAGTGTCCGGATCCCGGTGATATCGTAATTCTTCTTGGTGGCTCTACAGGTCGTGACGGCTGCGGTGGTGCAACAGGTTCATCAAAATCACACACAGCAACATCACTTGAAACCTGCGGTGCAGAGGTTCAGAAGGGTAACGCTCCCGAGGAGAGAAAGCTCCAGCGTTTGTTTAGAAATAAAGAAGCAACTCTTATGATTAAGCGTTGTAATGACTTTGGTGCAGGCGGTGTTTCTGTTGCTATCGGTGAGCTTGCAGACGGTCTTAAGATTGACCTTAATGCAGTTCCCAAAAAGTATGAGGGTCTTGATGGAACAGAGCTTGCAATTTCCGAATCACAGGAAAGAATGGCTGTTGTGGTAGAGAAGGAGAATGTTGAGCGTTTCCTTGAGCTTGCAGCAACAGAGAATCTTCAGGCTTGCCCTGTGGCAGAGGTTACTGCTGATCCCAGACTTGTAATGACCTGGAACAATAATGTTATCTGCAACATCAGCAGAGAATTCCTTAACTCAAACGGTGCTGATAAGCACGTTGATGTTGTTACTGCAAAGCCTGAAAATTACGATAAGGCTGTAAGCGGTACATTTACAGAGAATATGAAGTCAATGGCAGATGACCTTAACATCTGCTCAAAACGCGGACTTTCAGAGCGTTTTGACTCAACTATCGGTGCAGGTACCGTGCTTATGCCATTTGGCGGTAAGTATCAGCTTACACCTATCCAGGCAATGGTACAGAAAATTTCTGTAGAAAAGAAGCACACAGATGATTGCTCACTTATGTCTTGGGGATATAATCCCTTTATTACAGAAAAAAGCCCCTACCACGGTGCATACCTTGCTGTAGTAGAGTCTATTTGTAAGCTTATTGCAACAGGTGCAAAGTTTGAGGATGTTTACCTTACATTCCAGGAATATTTTGAGCGTGTGAATAAAGAGCCCAGACGTTGGGGTAAGCCTCTTGCCGCACTTCTCGGTGCATTCAAGGCGCAAAAGGAGTTGGGCGTTGGCTCAATCGGCGGCAAGGACTCAATGAGCGGTACATTTGAAAATATTGATGTACCTCCCACGCTTGTTTCATTTGCCGTTACAACCGAAAAGGTAAAAGACGTTGTTTCACCTGAATTTAAAAAGGCAGGCAACAAGGTTTATATTATTAAGCCCGAGTTGGATGAAAACGGACTTCCCGTTACATCATCATTACTCAGCGTATTTGATAAAGTATGCGCACTTCTTCGTGAGGGTAAGGCTGTTTCCTGCTATACACCCGGTATGGGCGGTATTGCTGAAGCTGTTATGAAAATGGCTTTCGGTAATGGTTATGGCTTTGATTTCAACGACAGTCTTACAGTAAATGAGCTCTTTGGTTATAACTATGCTTCATTCATTCTTGAGGCAACAGAGGATTTAGATGCGGAATTTATCGGTACTGTTACCGATAAGGCAGTATTCACCCTTGGTAGCGAAAGCCTTGATTTAACAGATGTTCTCAGCATTTATGAGGATAAGCTGGAAAGCGTATACAGCTGTAATATTGCAGACACAGGCACAAAGGTTGAAAACTTCTCCTTTGCGGCAACAGAACGCAAGGCTCCTGCAATTAAGGTTGCAAAGCCCAAAATTCTTATTCCTGCATTCCCCGGTACAAACTGCGAGTTCGATAGTGCAAAGGCAGTGCGTGATGCAGGTGCTGAGCCTGAGATTATTGTAATCAAAAACCGCACATCTGCAGGTATTACCGCAAGTGTTGAGGAATTTGCAAGTAAGCTCAAGGACGCACAGATGATTTTCATTCCCGGTGGCTTCTCCGGTGGTGATGAGCCTGATGGTTCAGGTAAATTTATTACTGCTTTCTTCCGTAATGCGGCAGTTAAGGATGGCGTTACAGACCTTCTTGAAAACCGCGACGGTCTTATGTGTGGTATATGTAATGGCTTCCAGGCACTTATTAAGCTTGGTCTTGTGCCTTACGGTAAGATTATTGATACCGATGAAAATTGCCCCACACTTACATACAACACAATTGCACGACACCAGTCAAGGATTGTAAGAACCCGTGTTGCATCCAACAAGTCACCTTGGCTTGCACTTACTGAAGTTGGCGATGTTTACAATGTGCCGATTTCACATGGTGAGGGACGTTTCCTCGCAAGTGAAGAGCTTATCAGAAAGCTTGCAGAGAACGGTCAGATTGCTACACAGTATGTGGACCTTGAGGGCAATGCCACAAGTGATGTTCACTTCAATCCCAATGACTCAATGTTCGCGGTTGAGGGTATTACATCACCCGACGGCAGAGTGTTCGGTAAAATGGGTCACAGCGAGCGTATAGGCGAAGGTCTTTATAAGAATGTGCCCGGCAACTATGATATCCATATGTGTGAAGCAGCGGTTAAGTATTTCAAATAAAAACATTGAAATAACAAAGCAAATGGCGTTCTGTCTCTCGGGTTTAAGAGAGGCAGAACGCCAAAATTTTTAAAGTATTCAATAATCAAAGAAGTCAAGCCATTATTTCAGTATGCCGAGTCCTTCAAGCAGGATTTTAAGTCCTAATATAATAAGTATCAGACCGCCTGCAAATTCGGCTTTTGATTTATACTTTGTACCGAATATGTTGCCGATTTTAACTCCTACGGCGGAGAGTGCGCATGTAATTACTGCAATGAGCACAAATGCAACGTACACAAACCAAGAGGGATTAAAGGGCGTGAATGCAAAACTGACACCTACTGCGAGGGCATCAATGCTTGTAGCAATTGCCATCGGAAGCATTGCCTTGATACCCAGGGAACAGTCAACACATTCCTCCTCCTTGCCGAAGGATTCTTTAATCATATTTGCACCGATGAGTGCCAGCAGAACAAAGGCAACCCAATGGTCTATTGACTGTATTTTTTCTGCGAAGGTGCTTCCCAATAAATACCCGAGAAGTGGCATAAGCCCCTGAAATGCACCAAACCACGCACCGACAATAAGGCAGTTCTTTACCGTGATTTTTTTTAGTGCAAGACCTTTACAAAGGGCTACTGCAAACGCATCCATTGAAAGGCTGACTGCAAGTATTACAGCATCTAATATACCCAAAATACAACAGCTCCCATAGGAAAATAGGAATTCAATTATAAAACTCTTTTTATAAGTTGTCAACTTATAATTGATTTGAATCATCAAGTGTGTTATTATTATCATAAGTTCCGTCTGACTTAAAGAAAAAACGGGTGATTTTTATGGATAAAGTGAAAAATATTTTTTATAACCTTTTGCAGATTATAAAAAGGATAAAGGTATGGCGTATTGTTGCACTCGTTGTGATTGTTGCAGTATTGTACCAAGGGATTACGACGGTTATGATGTGCAAGGTTGTGCTTGATTGGAATACGTTTTCAAAATCTCCGCAGGCAAGCGAAATTATATTAACAGAGCTTTCTGACCCTAAATATAAGGCGTGGCTTAAGGCCTCGGCGAAGGATGAGTATATTGAAAGCGATGGCTTGAAGCTTCATGCACTCAGTCTTGCGGATAAAAAGCTCTCCCACAGCTATGTGGTAATATGTCATCCTGCTACCTGCAGCTCTGAGGATATGGCAGAGTACGCTTATCACTTTTACGACCTGGGATTTAATGTGATTATGCCCGATGCCCGCGGTTGCGGTCAGAGTGAGGGCGATTTTGTTACATTCGGAGTAAAGGATGCTGAAGATTTGCCCCTTTGGTTTAATAAAATTACAGATATTGATCCGCAGGCGAGTATCTTTCTGTTTGGTATAGGTATGGGAGGTTCCGCTGTTTGTCTTGCAGCGGGCGAGGAGTTACCCCCTAATGTTAAAGGTATAATCGAGGATAGTGGCTTTAATGACCTGGAGGGCGTTTTTAAGGAGAATATTAAAAAGCTTTATAATAAAAGTAAGTTCCCTTCAGTACTGATTGCTGATATATATTTCAAATCTGTTCAGGGGTGGAGCTTTAAGGATGTAGCTGTTGCTGACAGTGTGGCTAAGGCAAAGGTTCCTATGTTATTTATTCACGGCGGTGATGACAAAATTGTACCCGTGGATCAAAGCAATGATTTGTACGAAATATGTCAGACAAAGGGCTCTGACCACCTGTATATGACAGGTGCCGCCCATTGCCGTCCTATGCATACTGATCCCGAAAAGTATTGGCGTATTGTTGACGGTTTTTTACTTGAAAATATGTAATATAAAGGGAGTGTAGATCAGCAGTGTCAGATTAACGGACACCCGATTTACACACCCTTATTTTATATTTGTTTAATTTTTCAGAAATGCAGTTTTATTTTATAAAATCCCTTGACAAACACCGACTACTCTGTTATAATGCACACCTGTAAAGTTAAAGTTCTTTACACCACTTTGTGAAAGGAGAAGCACTATGGCAAAAAATCTTGATGTAGTTTTACTTGCTGATTTTTATGGTGAAATGCTTACCGACAATCAGCGCAAGTTCATTGAGTATTACTATAATGATGACCTTTCACTTGCTGAAATTGCCCAGAATGAGGGTATTACAAGGCAGGGTGTGCGCGACGCTGTCAAGCGTGCGGAAACTCAGCTTTTTGATATGGAAAAAAAGTTGGGCTTTGCAGAACGTACCCGGAAAATTAACGAGGCGCTTGCCGATATTGTAGAAAGCACCGAAGTTATAAACACATATAACATGAATGTTTCACTCTCCCGTGAGGTTAACGACGCAGTTGTACGTATCAAGTCCGTTGTTGACTCTCTCACTGAGTAAAAGGAGGTTACACCGTGGCTTTTGAAGGACTTTCCGACAGACTCGATAATGCCTTTAAAAAGTTAAAAAGCAAGGGTAGCCTTACCGAATCTGATGTCCGCGAGGCTATGCGTGAGGTTCGACTGGCTCTTTTGGAGGCCGACGTTAACTATAAAGTTGCCAAGGATTTTACAAATTCAGTAACAGAGCGTGCCATTGGTGCCAAGGTTATGGAAAGCCTTACACCTGCACAAATGGTTATCAAAATTGTTAATGAGGAGCTTACTGCCCTTATGGGTGGTACTCAGGCAAGGCTTGCTTCAGCACCGCATCCGCCAACTGTTGTTATGATGTGCGGTCTTCAGGGTTCAGGTAAAACAACCCACAGTGCGAAAATTGCCCTTAAGCTTAAGGAGCAGGGTCACAGACCTCTTCTTGTTGCTTGCGATATCTACCGTCCTGCGGCTATCAAGCAGTTGCAGGTTGTTGGTGAACAGATTGATGTTCCCGTTTTTGAAATGGGTACTGAAAATCCTGTGAAAATTGCCACCGAGGCCATTAAAATGGCTAAGGATAACGGTTATGACTACGTTTTTCTTGATACTGCAGGTCGTTTGCATATTGACGAACAGCTTATGCAGGAACTTAAGGATATTAAATCAACTGTAAAACCCCACGAGATTCTTCTTGTTATCGACTCAATGCTGGGTCAGGATGCTGTTACGGTTGCATCATCCTTTAATGATGCACTCGGTATTGATGGTCTTGTGCTGACAAAGCTTGATGGTGATACACGTGGCGGTGCCGCACTTTCTGCAAGGGCGGTTACAGGTAAACCGATTAAGTTCATCGGTGTCGGCGAAAAGCTTCAGGATCTTGATGTTTTCCACCCCGACAGAATGGCAAGCCGTATTCTGGGTATGGGTGATGTGCTTTCACTTATTGAAAAGGCAGAAACAGCCCTTGATGAAAAGAAAGCAGAAGAGCTCGAAAAGAAGCTTCGTCAGAACAAGCTTGACCTTAATGATATGCTTATGCAGTTCGAGGAAATGAAAAAAATGGGCCCTATGAAGGACCTTATATCCATGATTCCCGGACTTAACAAAAAAATTAAGGACACCGATGTTGATGACAGACAGATTGACTACACAATGGCAATTATCCGTTCAATGACAATGAAGGAACGTGAAAATCCCGATATTATCAATCCGTCACGCAAACGCCGTATTGCTGCGGGCTGCGGTATGCAGGTTGAGGATGTTAACAGACTTCTTAACCAGTACCGTTCAATGCAAAAGCTCTATAAACAGCTTAACGGCAAAGGCTCTAAAAAAATGATGAAGCGTATGCAGCGCATGGGTATGGGCGGAGGAATGCCCGGCGGTATGGGCGGCATGGGTGGATTCCCGATGTAAGTTTTCAAACACGTAAGTGGTTGATATAAATCAGTTTATTATTATTTTTACTTTTCGGAGGTAATTAAAATGGCAGTAAAAATTCGTCTTCGCCGTATGGGCGCAAAGAAAGCACCTTTCTATCGTGTAGTTGTAGCAGATTCACGTTATCCTCGTGATGGCCGCTTCATTGAGGAAGTTGGTTACTACAATCCTGTAGCACAGCCTGCAGAAATCAAGATTGATGCTGAGAAGGTTACAAAGTGGATTCAGAACGGCGCTCAGCCCACTGATACAGTTCGCGATATCCTTAAGAAACAGAACATCATTAAGTAATTTAGGTGACGATAATGAAAGAATTGCTCGAAACAGTCGCAAAGGGTCTTGTTGAGTCTCCCGACGCAGTCGAGGTCACTGTTGACGAACCCAATGAAGAGGGTGTTGTCGTTTATCATCTTCATGTCGGTCCCGACGATATGGGCAGAGTTATCGGCAAGCAGGGCAGAATAGCCAAGGCTATCCGTACGGTTATGCGTGCGGCAGCTGTCCGTAAAGATGTTAAGGTACAGGTCGATATCGACTAAAACAAATGGGGGATGGTAATCATCCCCCTTTAGTTTATTTTTGTGAAAGATTGATTTTATGATTAAAGATTATCTTGAAATAGGACAGATTGTCAGCACACACGGTGTAAGGGGAGAGGTTCGTCTTAATCCTTGGTGCGATGGCCCTGAGTTTGTCAAAAAATTTAAAACCCTTTACCGTGATGATAAGGGACAGACATCCTTTAAGGTTATATCCTGCCGTCCCCACGGCAATGTTGCTGTTGTAAAGCTGGAGGGTGTTGATACTGTCGAGGCGGCAAGGGCATTGAAAAACACCGTGCTTTATATGAAGCGTACCGATGTTAAGCTGCCTGACGGCAAATGGTTTATTAGTGAGCTTATAGGTTGTCAGGTGTTGGATGCTGATGATAACAGCCTGTCTTATGGCGTTATTACAGATGTGGATTCAGGTCTTGCAAACGATGTGTGGTACATAAAAACAAATGGCGGACAAGAGGTTCTTATACCTGCCATTAAGGATGTTGTTATCAGGTGTGATATTGAGAATAACAAGGTATACATCCGTCCGTTAAGGGGGCTTTTTGATGAGAATTGATATATTGACTCTTTTTCCCGATATGTGCGAAGCAGTAATGGGGGAGAGCATTGTCGGCAGAGCTCGTAAGGCAGGCAAGGTGGAAATAAATTTCCACCAGATTCGTGATTTTGCAATTAATAAGCATAATCAGGTGGATGATACTCCCTACGGTGGGGGTGCAGGTATGCTTATGATGCCTCAGCCCATATATGATTGCTTTATGAATATTTGCGAACAGGCAGGAACACGTCCACACCTTATTTATATGTCACCTTGCGGTAAAACCCTTACCCAGGAGCGTGTAAAGGAATTGGCAGAGCTTCCGAATATTGCTATCCTTTGCGGTAGATACGAGGGCGTTGACCAACGTGTTATTGATGAAATTGTTGATGAGGAAATCTCAATTGGTGACTACGTTGTCACAGGCGGGGAAATGCCTGCAATGATACTTGCGGATGCTGTCTCCCGTATGCTGCCGGGTGTGCTTTCCCAGCCGGAGGGCTATATGGGTGAAAGTCATTATTCATCATTACTTGAGTACCCACAGTATACAAAGCCGCCTGTGTGGCACGAAAAAGAGGTGCCCGAGGTTCTGTCATCCGGTCACCACGCCAATATAAAAAAATGGCAACGGGAAAAGGCAATTGAACGTACCTTCCGCCGTCGACCGGAGCTTCTTGATAATGCAGAGCTTTCAAAAAAAGAAAGAGAGTTTTTGAATCAATTAAAAGAATCTGAATAAAATAAATAACCCTTGACCGGTTTTCTAACTACCTGTCAAGGGTTATTTATGTTCTATTTTAGTATCTAACATCTTTTTGTATACCTCTCTTTCATTGATTAGGCCGTCCCTTCCTCGCCGTTACTACATTTCCTGAATACTGTTTTTCATTTTCCCGTAGGGGGGATTTTCCTTTATTCTGATGTAATCGTTCTTGAAAGTTCTGTCCTTCAGGTTTAACACCTTAAAACGCATTGTGTTTTAAACTTTAGTTGTACATGGGTACCACACTTTCGTTTTATATTTTATTTTGCGTTTTGTTTGTGCATTGGAATCACGCCTTTTATTTATTTTGCGTTTTTACTTGTACACCGGTATCACCCTTTCTTCACCTATATAGTAGCATGGTTTTTTGTGGGTTTCAATTCGCATTTTTTATGAATGTTAAAGCCTGTGTTTATGCAAAACACAGAAATTATTTCGAGGTTTTGTTAAAGTATTGACAAAGTGTATATATTTTTGATATACTGTTTTTGTTGGCCGTTCGCAGAACGGCGTTTTTTTATGCCTTTTTACGGTTTTTCGCTTAAGTGAATGAGTATTCGCCTACTTATTGGTTATGTTTAATAATATGTTTCTACAATTATTGTTAATTTGCACAAATCACAATTCTTTTTTTTGCAAAGGTTTAGTGTTCTAACCGAATTATGGATTTTGTGGGAAAATGTTGGCTTTTTTTCGTTGACTAAAATTAAAATGGTGATATAATATAGTGAGTGATATGCATATAAAAATATGCTTTTTGCGACAGTTGGATTATATCAAAATAATTTGAATGTGGGAGAATTATTATGTACGTTAAAGATGTAACAGTTCAGAATCAGGTTGGTCTTCACGCTCGTCCGGCAACATTCTTCATTCAGAAGGCAAATGAGTTCAAGGCTTCAATTTGGCTTGAGAAAGAAGAAAGACGCGTTAATGCAAAGAGCCTTCTCGGTGTGCTTTCACTCGGTATTATGGGTGGCACAGAGATTCGCATCATTGCAGGCGGTGTTGACGAGGAACAGGCAGTTAATGCACTTGTAGCACTTGTTGAAAGTGGTTTTGCTGAATAATTAAACTGTTAATTACGAAGCGGTGAAGGTGTCCCTTTACCGCTTTTTTGTTGTTTTGAAGGTAGGTGAGTATATGGAACAACGTCTGCGCAGATTGAAGGATAAAGCCAATAAGCTGCCATTGTCACCCGGCGTTTATATTATGAAGGACAAGGATGGCAAAATCATATATATCGGTAAGGCGAAGGCATTGAAAAATCGTGTCAGTCAGTATTTCGGTTCCCAGGAAAAACACCTGACAAAGGTTCGCCGTATGGTGGAAAATGTGCAGGATTTTGACTATATACTTACTGATAGTGAGTTTGAAGCACTTGTCCTTGAGTGCAGTCTTATTAAACAAAATATGCCCAAATACAACATTCTTCTGAAGGATGATAAGGGCTTCAGTTATATTAAAATAACACGTGGCTGGCGTAATATTTTTGCTGTTCTGCAAAAGGATGACCCAGATGCGGATTATCTGGGACCTTATACTGCAGGCTTTTCTGTAACAAGGGCGGTTGAACAGGCTAAAAAGATATATAAACTGCCTACCTGTAACAAGGTTTTCCCCCGGGACGCAGGAAAAGGCAGGCCCTGCCTTAATTATCACCTTGGTCTGTGTTGTGCACCCTGCTCCGGTAAGCTCAGCTTAAAGGATTACCTGGAAAATGTGGATGCCGCATTGGATTTTCTTAAGTTCGGCGGTAAGGAAACGATAAAAAAGCTGACTGAGCAAATGGAAGCGGCTTCTGAGAATCTCGAGTTTGAAAAAGCTGCGAGGATAAGAGATACTATACGCAGTATTGAAAAGGTGGGCAGCAGTCAGAAGGTTGTATCATCTACTTATAAGGAGCAGGATGTTTTTGCTCTTAATGTGATGGAGTCAAAGGCTTGCTTTGCGGTACTGCGCTTTAATGATCACAGCCTTTTTGATTCGGAGCATTTTTTCGCGGATGAAACAGGCTCTCCGGAAGGGATGCGTGCCGAATTTATTCTGTCCTACTATTCAATGGACAGGAGAATACCTCCTCGTATAGAGGTGGACGGAGAAGTTGAGGACAGCGAAAATATCTGTAGATACCTTTCACAAAGGCGAGGCTCTAATGTAACTATTGTAGTACCCCAAAAGGGGGAGCAGGCACGCCTGGTTGAGATGTGCAAAGCAAATGCAGTCCAGAAGCTTTCTGAAAAGTATCTGGGCAAGGACAGAAGCCGTGATGCGCTTGAAGAATTAGGGCTTATGCTTGGTATGAAAGAGGTTCCGCAATATATAGAGGCATACGATATCTCTCATACAGGTGGCAGTAACAACGTTGCAGGTATGGTTGTTTTTGAAAACGGAAAGCCTCTTAAAAGTGCTTACAGGCGGTTTTCTATAAAAGGCTTCTCCGGTCAGGATGATTATCGTTCAATGGCAGAGGTTATTGACAGACGTCTGACTGAATATAAAAAGCATTCGGATTTGGGCGAGCAAGACGGATTTGCCAGACTGCCTGATCTGATACTTCTGGATGGTGGCAAGGGGCAGGTTAATGCGGTCATTCCCGTAATGGAGCACCACGGCGTGGGCGTACCGCTGTTTGGTATGGTTAAGGACAGCAAGCACCGTACCTCAGCCATTTCAACGGGTGGCGGACGAATCGATTTTAACGCACGCAAAAAAGCATTTAAGCTTGTTACCGAAATTCAGGATGAGGTTCACCGTTATGCTGTTGCATACCACAGGAAAAAACACACAAAATCTGCGCTTTCGGCGGCTCTTACCGAGATTAAGGGTATTGGGTCCGCAAAAGCAAAAGGCTTAATGATAAAGTTCGGTACATTGGAAAGAATAGGTAATGCTACCCCTGAAGAGCTAATGAGTGTAAAGGGGATTACTGCGGAAAATGTTAAAGAAATCCAAAAAACATTCAATGGTGAGTGATTTTAAAGGGTTTTGTGTGAATTTGTTGTTTTTTGTCGCTTAAAAGCCCCAAAAAACTTGACAAACACCACGATTTAATGTAATAATAAAATGATTTCATATATATGTTTGTATGGAAAAGATTTTTGCTTTTTAAGGAGCGTATTTATGCGCGTTATAACAGGTTCGGCAAGGGGCAGACGCCTTAAAACCCTTGAGGGTGACAGCGTGCGTCCCACAACCGACAAGGTTAAGGAATCAATATTTAACATCATACAGTTTGATGTTGAAGGCGCCCGTGTTCTTGATATGTTCTGCGGTTGCGGTCAGCTTGGTGTCGAGGCTTTGAGCCGTGGTGCGGAATTTGCCGTTTTTACGGATATTTCCCGTCAGTCCATTGCCGTTACCGAGGAAAACCTTGAGCACACAGGCTTCAGAAATATTGCAAAGACTGTTGTTACCGATTCGTTATCATACCTTGACAGAACGTCTGAGGTTTTCGATATAGCCTTCCTTGATCCCCCGTACAGGGCAGGTATTATGGAGGATGCAATCGAAAGGGTGCGTCTTCATATTGCAGAGGGCGGTATTATAGTGTGCGAGACTGATTCGCACGAGGTTCTGCCTGAGGATATTGAGGGCTTTGCTTCAAAGCGCTATAAGTACGGTAAAATTGCACTTACTATTTACAGAAAGGGTGCTTCAAATGGGTAAGACCGTTATCTGTCCCGGTAGCTTTGATCCTCTTACTATAGGTCACCTTGATATTATTAAAAGATCATCAAATATTTTTGACAAGGTTATTGTTGTGGTGATGCGTAACCTGAGCAAGGATATCGGCAGCTTTACCACAGAGGAACGTGTTGAGTTTATCAAGCGTTGTACAAAGGATATACCTAATGTTGAGGTGGATACTTACGCAGGACTTCTTGCTGATTATGCCCGTCGAAAGGGTGCTTCGGCAGTTGTTAAGGGCTTGAGGGCTATTTCGGATTATGACGATGAATTTCGTCAGGCTCTCACGAACCAAAAGCTTAATCCGGAAATGGAGACCATTTTTATGGTTTCAAACGCTGAGCATATGTTTCTAAGCTCAAGTGTAGTTAAAGAAGTTTGCAAATTAGGCGGAGATATCACAGACTTTGTCCCTGCTGAAATTTGTGACGATATAAAAAAACGATTAGGTAAGCTATAAACGAAAGGAACGATTATAATGAGCAACATCGAAACATCACTTGAAAATATTGACAGAATCCTTGCGGAAGCAAAGGCTATGCCTTTCTCAACAAAGCTTCTTATTGATGAGGAAGAACTTTCAAGACTTGTAGAGGATATTCGTTTGAATATGCCTGTTGAAATTACACAGGCAAAGAAAATTGCTCAGGAAAGACGTGATATTCTTAATGATGCCGAGGCACATGCTGAGGAGATCATTGACAAAGCACGTCAGAGAGCTGACATTATGATTGAACAGCACCAGATTACCAAGGAAGCAAAGGCTGCTGCTGACGGTATTCTCCAGCAGGCAAGGGATGAGGCTGCTGCAGTTCGTGCAGAGGCTAAAACTAATGCCCGCGAGATTATGGATAAGGCCGAAAGATGGTCAGATGATATCCGCAGAAGTGCAAGCTCTTATGTTGAAACAATTATCAGAGATACTGACGAAACTCTCACAAAGAGTGTTAATGAGGTAAGAAAACTCCGTCAGAGTGTTAGAGATGCTTTGTCACAGAATTCAGGTTCTGCAAAGCCTAAATTTGATGAGTAATATTAAGGTGAATATTGCATAATGGAAAAAGAAAAGTTATGTTTACGCTGTATGAGGAAGATTGGCAACAGCAGTGTTTGTCCTTATTGCCGCAATGAAAAAAGCGGTCCGCAGAAGGACCCGTATCTTCCTTTGAAAACCGTTGTGGGCGGACGCTACCTTGTGGGTAAGGTTGTCGACAGCAACGGTGAAGGCTCTACATATAACGCCTTCGATATGGAGGCAAAGCGCCCTGTTACACTCCGCGAGCTTTATCCCAAGGGCTTGCTCTCCAGGGGTGAGGGTAACTATTGCCTCGTAAATGTGGGTAAGGCCTCTGAGTTTATTGATGCAAAGGACGATTTCGTTAAGCTTTGGCGTAAGCTCTCTACCTTGACAGGCTATAAGGCACTTACTCCCGCAACAGATGTTTTTGAGGATCTGGGTACTGTTTATGCAGTAAGTGAATTCCTCGGTGAGGGACAGACTCTTCGTGAGTATCTGCTTAATAAAGAACAGGGCTACATCTCCTGGGAGGAGGCAAGGGTTCTTTTTATGCCCGTGCTTTCAGCTCTGGGTGAACTTCATGCCGCAGGCATTGTTCACGGCGGTATTTCTCCCACTACTCTTGTTATTGATGCTAATGGCAAATTACGGATTACAGGTTATTGCATTTCTCCCATCCGTACCGAAAAAAGCTTTATGGAAAGCGAGCTGTTTGATGGATATGCAGCTGTTGAACAGTACGGTATGAGCAGTGGCTTGGGTGCACACTCTGATATTTACGCTTTTGCTGCGGTGCTTTACAGAGCACTTATCGGAAGCACACCCATAAGTGCAGCATCAAGGCTCACTAATGACAAGCTTATGATTCCCGGTAAATTTGCCGAGCAGCTGCCTGCGTATGTTATTAATGCGCTGGTTAACGCTTTGCAGATTTTGCCTGATGACAGAACAAGCTCTGCAGAACAGCTCAGGGATGAGCTTTCAGCGTCACCTGCGGCTGCAGGTACAGCAGCAGAGGCTTATTCATCCGCTTATGCAACAATGGATGATATTTATTCAGACTCCATGTCATCCCTTGAACCCTTTGATGAGGTTGATGAGGAATTCGAGGAATATTCAAACGAACCTCAGGGTGTTAAGAAGAGTACGGTTGCCGTTCTGATTGTCAGCGGTATTCTGTTCCTTGCAATCCTTATTACGGTTGTGGTAGGGTTTGGTTCCAAGGATAAACCTGAAAACGACCTTTCAACAGAGGAAATTTCAGATACTGTTGAAGATACTGCCATGGAAGATACAACTGAGGATGCAGGTGTTATTGTTGTTCGTATTCCTGATTTCCGTGGTGAGGAATACGATGACATCAAGAACAACGATGAGTACAAGGGCGTATTTATTTTTAAAACAGAGTACGACGACAGCGAAGAGGACCGCGGTACTGTAATATCCCAGGATAAAAATGCAGGCAGCGAGATTACCTCTGAGGAGCCGATTACAATCAAGCTTGTTATCAGTAACGGGCTTTCAGTTCCCGACGTTGAGGGTGACAAGGTAGATAATGCAGTTAAAGAGCTGGAAGATTTAGGCTTCAAGAATATAAAGAAAGAAGCTGCTAAAAAGGCCTCCGATTCAAAGGAAGAAAATAGGGTTTACCGTGTTGCCTATGAGGATCCCGAAACAGGCGATTGGGCAGAAATTCCCGGTGACGGCAGATTGTCTGCAGGTGATACAATTATTCTGTATTACTACGCTCCGGCGGAAACAACTGAACCCGAAACAACCGAGAACAAAACTACTACCGAAGGTTCAGATGATTCTGAAAATACCGAATTAGAGGAAACGGAATCAGCAGATACCGAAGACTCCGGCGAAACTGCAGGTAGCGAGGAATAATTTAATCAAAACAGGACAGAATTTGTTTTCTGTCCTGTTATTTTGGAAAAAATTAAAATAAACGCTTGACAAAAGCAGGCGTACCTGTTATTATATTTGAGCAATAAAGCAGAACTGTTCCGTTCTCACCAAACGAGAGGTATTGTTTGGTCAATAGCTTAAGTGTTTAACGCAGTAGTTGCGTCAATTTGGCTTGAACGGAATTTTTCGTTCAGGCTTTTAATATTTTCAGGAGGTGCTTAGGTATCAGCAAGGAAAATCAGATCAATGAGGAAATCAGAGATAAAGAAGTCAGAGTTATTTCTGCAGATGGTGGTCAGGTGGGCATTATGTCCGCAAAAGAGGCACTTGCTCTTGCAGAAAAAAGTAACCTTGACCTTGTAAAAATCGCCCCCGGCGCCAATCCGCCCGTCTGCAAAATTATGGACTACGGTAAGTTCCGTTTTGAGCAGGCAAAGCGCGAGAAGGAAGCCAAGAAAAATCAAAAGGTTATGGAAATCAAAGAAATTCGTCTTTCCATGAACATTGACACAGGCGACTTTAATACTAAGGTTAACCACGCTATAAAATTCTTGCGTGACGGCAATAAGGTTAAAGTATCCATTCGCTTCAGAGGCAGAGAGATGGCTCACACAGATAACGGTACAGTTATTATGCAGCGTTTTGCCGAGGCTTGCGCCGAAAACGGTACAGTCGAAAAAGCAGCAAAGCTCGAGGGTCGTCAGATGCTTATGTTCCTTGTACCAAAGGCATCAAAGTAATTGCAAAATTAAGGAGGATTTATTATGCCTAAGATTAAAACACACTCAGGCGCTAAAAAGCGTTTCAAAATGTCCAAGAACGGTAAGCCGATTCGTGCACATGCTAACAAGTCACACATCCTTACAAAGAAGACAACAAAGCGTAAAAGAGGTCTTCGTAAAACTAATGTTGCAGACGTTACAAATCAGAAGCAGATTAAACGTCTTGTTCCTTACAAATAATTAATCACGGAGGTAACTTACAATGGCACGTATAAAAGGCGCGATCATGACTCGCAAAAGAAGAAATAAAGTTCTTAAGCTCGCTAAGGGCTACTATGGTTCAAAGAGCAAGCTCTTCAAAACAGCTAAACAGGCTGTAATGAAAAGCGGTAACTATGCATATATCGGTCGTAAGCAGAAGAAGAGAGATTTCCGTCGTCTTTGGATTACAAGAATTTCTGCTGCTTGCAAGATGAACGGCATCAACTACTCAACATTTATCAACGGTCTTAAGAAGGCTGGTATTGAGCTTAACAGAAAGATGCTCTCAGAGATTGCTATTGCAGATCCCGAAGGCTTTGCAGCCCTCGTTGAAAAGGCAAAAGCTGCCCTTTAATAATCAATCAGTACGCCCGGCCGATACGGTCGGGCGTTAGATGTTTTTAGAGTGAGTGATTTTTACGGAGAAGATTACAAGTAAAAACAATGACCGAATCAAATTTGCGGTCAAAATCAAGGAAAAAGAGAGCTTCAGGCGTAGCGAGGGTCTGTTCCTTATTGAGGGTGCAAGACTCTGTTGTGATGCGGCATCAAGCGATGTTGCTATAAAAGAGCTTTTTGTTACTGCCGAGGCTTATTCAAAATACGGTGACTATGTGCGTTTGGTTGAAGATAAGGCTGAGCGTTGCTTTGAGGTATCTCAGGATGTGGCACAAAAGCTTGCTGATACCAAGAGCACTCAAGGTGTTTTCTGCCTGTGTAAAATGCTTGACAAAAACACAAATATAGGTAAAATAAAATACAATGGGAAATATATAGCCTTAGAAGATGTTTCTAACCCGTCTAACTTCGGCGCAGTTGTCAGGACTGCCGAGGCTGTCGGGCTTGAAGGCGTTATAATCAGCGGTGGTTGCGATATGTACAACCCCAAATCCCTGAGAGCGTCAATGGGTTCTGTTTTCAGACTCAATGTTATAGAAACAGAAAACCTGCCGGAGTTTTTAAAAGAGCTTGCAGGTGCAGGAATGTCTGTTTATGCAGGTGTACCTGACAGCAATGCGGCAAAAATAACGCAGGTCAGTATGGATGGTGGTGTTGTTTCCATAATCGGTAACGAGGGTAACGGCATTACTGCTGAAACTATGGATGCTGCAACAAGGCTTGTTACAATCCCTATGAAGGGTAGAGCAGAGTCCCTTAATGCTGCTGCAGCTGCTTCAATTATGATTTGGGAAATGATGAGATGAGTGTTTGTCCTGTTGAATATTGGATATGGCTACAAACTGCATTGGGTCCGGGTGCGCGTACTGATGAAATACTCGCTTATTTTAAAACACCGGAAAGGCTCTATCTTGCAGGGTCAGATGAGTGGCGCTTGTCAGGTCTTTTTACTCCCAAAAAGATTGAAGCGCTGAAAATGAGCACCCCATCGGAAACGGGCAGGATTTTAAATGAGTGTAACCGTAGGGGTTACACTATAATCACTCCCGATTCAGTTTTTTATCCCGAAAGATTTAAGATGCTGGCAGATATGCCATTGGTTATATACGGGTCAGGCGATTGTTCCGTTATTAAGGATGAGGTCTGTATAGGCGTTGTCGGCACACGTGATGCAAGCACATACGGAATTGAAACTGCCCAAAAGCTTTCCTTCAGGTTGGCACAGGCAGGTGCTACTGTGGTAAGTGGCGGTGCCTTGGGTATTGATAGTGAGGCACACGCAGGTGCAATGCTGGCAAAAGGCAGAACAATGGCTTTTCTGGGTTGCGGTTTGTCCTACGACTATCTGAAGGAGAATGCCTCTCTCAGGCGTGCGATTACACGTTACGGTGCTCTATTCAGCGAATATCAGCCCTTTGCAGCTCCGTCAAGGACAACCTTCCCCATAAGGAACCGATTAATTTCAGGCGTTTCTTTGGGCGTTGTTGTTATTGAAGCAGGTGTTAAGAGCGGTTCCCTTATAACGGCTAATAAGGCGTTGGATCAGGGCAAGGATGTTTTTGCAGTACCCGGTGATATTGTGCGCTCATCCTTTGATGGTGCCAATCACCTTATTCAAAATGGTGCCAAGCCTGTTTTTTCGGCGGCAGACATTCTGTGTGAATATACAAACATCTACGGCGATGTCATTGATATGGATAAGGCACGTGAGCCTGTGTCTGCAGTGGAATATGTGGAGTACCGCAAAGGTACATCGGGCAATACCTCTAAAAACCGACCTGAGCCTAATTCTCCAAAACAGAAGGTGCAGCCGGCAGAAAGAGCTCCCTTGGGCGATGACGTTTCTGCAGATGCAAAAATTGTTTACAGTGTATTAAGTGAAGCGCCTGTGCATATTGATGATATCGTAAGGGCAACAGGTTTAAAAATGAATATTGTACTCTCGTCATTGACAGAGCTTGAGCTTAACGGCGTTGCAGAACTGACGAGCGGTAAAAATTATAAATTAATCTAATTCTCATTTGTTTATCGGAAAGGATGAATGAAATGTCAAAACTTGTTATTGTTGACTCGCCTGCAAAGGCTAAAACAATCAAAAAGTATTTGGGTAATGACTATGATGTTGTTGCTTCTATGGGTCATGTAAGGGATTTGCCTGCGGCAAAGCTCAGCGTTGACGTAAAGAATGATTTTGCCCCCAAATATGCAATTATTAAGGGAAAGGAAAAGCTTGTCAAAGACCTTAAGGATAAGGTTCAGAACAGCGATGCAGTATATCTTGCAACTGACCCGGACCGTGAAGGAGAGGCAATTTCATGGCACCTTGCCACCATACTTGAGCTTGACCTTAAAAGCAAGAACAGGGTAAAATTTAACGAGATTAATGAAACAAGTGTTAAACGCGGAATCAGTAACCCGGAGGTTGTTGATATGGGCCTTGTTGATGCTCAGCAGGCTCGCCGCATTCTTGACAGACTTGTAGGCTACAGACTCAGTCCCTTTATTTCACAAAAAATCCGTCGAGGTCTTTCTGCAGGCCGTGTACAGAGCGTGGCGGTTCGTCTTATTGTTGACCGCGAGGAGGAAATTGCAAAATTTGTTCCCGAGGAGTATTGGTCAATCGACGCAAAATTTATTTCCAACAGAAGAACCTTCGGTGCCGCCCTCACAGGTGATGCGAACGGTAAGGTTAAAATAGAGAATAAAGAGCAGGCTGACAGCTATCTTGCGTGTCTTGACGGTGCAACATATACTGCAGATTCTGTTAAGAAGGGCACACGTAAAAAGCAGCCTTCACCACCCTTTATTACATCCTCAATGCAACAGGATGCTTCAAGAAAGCTTAACTTCCAGGCACAAAAGACAATGAAGCTTGCTCAGGAGCTTTACGAAGGTGTTGAGGTTGAGGGTTACGGTGCAACAGGTCTTATTACCTATATGAGAACCGACTCTCTCCGCATTTCTGAAGAGGCACGTGCTGCTGCAAATCAGTTTATAACAGAAACCTACGGCAGTAAGTACCTTCCCGATAAACCGCGTTACTTCAAAACCCGTGCTAACGCACAGGACGGTCACGAGGCTATCAGACCTACAAATGTGGCTATAACACCTGCAATTGCCAAGAAAAGCCTTTCTAACGACCAGTATAAGCTTTATAACCTTATCTGGTGCCGTTATGTAGCAAGCCTTATGGCACCCTGTGTTCAGGATACCGTAAAGGTGGAAATCAAGGCTGAAAAAGCAGGCACAGATGGTTTTTGTATGTTCTCTGCAAGCGGTTATTCCATAAAGTTTGATGGTTTTACAGCCCTTTACGAGGATGCTGTTGAGGACGGTGACGGCGAAAGCGCAATCCCTGAGCTTAAAGCAGGTGATGTCCTTAAGCTTAAGGACCTTAAAGGTAATCAGCACTTTACTCAGCCTCCTGCACATTATACTGAGGCTTCGCTTATTAAAACATTGGAGGAAACAGGTGTCGGACGTCCCAGCACATACGCATCAATTGTAAGCACCATTATTAAGCGTGAGTATGTAAAGCGTGAAAGCAAGCTCCTTAAGGCTACTGAGCTTGGTTGTGCTACAACATCACTTCTTAAAGAGCGTTTTCCAAAAATTGTTAATACAAAATTCACCGCATCGATGGAAACAAAGCTTGATGAAATTGATAACGGAGAATGTAACTATAAGGAAATGCTCCACGAGTTCTATGATGGGCTTGAAGGCACACTCGCAAAGGCAAAAAATGAAATGCAGGGTCAGAAAATCCAGCTTCAGGAGGATATTACTGACGTTAAGTGCGAAAAATGCGGCAGAAATATGGTTGTAAAAACAGGTAGGTTCGGTAAATTCCTTGCTTGCCCCGGTTACCCCGAGTGCAAGACAACCAAGCCCCTTGTTGAGGAAACAAATGCAACCTGCCCTGAGTGCGGTGGTAAGGTTATCGGTAAAAAATCAAAGCGTGGTTTCCAGTTCTATGGCTGTGATAACTATCCCAACTGCAACTTTATGACCTGGGATAAGCCAACAGGTGAAAATTGTCCCAAATGCGGTAAATCACTCTTCAAGGGCAAGGGCGGTATTATAAACTGTCCCGACGAAAATTGCGGATATTCATTTAAAGCACCCCGCAAAAATGCAAAGAAAACACAGGATTAATGATAATGGATAATAAAAAAGCTGTTGTAATCGGCGGTGGTCTTGCAGGTGTTGAGGCTGCAAAGCAGCTAAGTAAACGCGGTGTTAAGGTTACGCTTTATGAAATGAAGCCTCAGCGTTTTTCACCTGCCCATAAGACCGAGCAGTTGGCGGAGCTTGTATGCTCAAACTCTCTAAAGGCAGAACGTCTCGGCTCTGCCGCAGGACTGCTCAAGGCAGAAATGCGATTGTTTGACTCTGTGTGCCTTAAGGCGGCAGATGTGGCTAAGGTTCCCGCAGGCGGAGCTCTTGCCGTTGACAGGGATGTTTTTTCAAAAGAGATTACAAAGGCAATCGAAGAGGATGAAAATATAACCCTTATACGCCGTGAGGTGACAGACATACCGCAGGATTGTGTTGTAGTTGTGGCGGCAGGGCCTCTGATGTCGGATGCATTAGCGAAAAGTGTGTCGGATATTTGCGGCAAAGGATTTTTGTCGTTTTATGATGCCGCTGCTCCGATTGTTACTGCAGAAAGCATAGATATGGAAAATGCTTTTACACAATCCCGTTATGACCGCGGCGGTGAGGATGACTATATTAACTGTCCTCTTGATAAGGCACAGTACGAGGAGTTTTATGATGCTCTTATAAATGCAGAAAGTGCAGAGCTCCACTCTTTTGATAAGCGCAGGGATGTTTACGAGGGATGCATGCCTATTGAGGTTCTTGCTTCTCGCGGGAAAGATGCAATGCGTTACGGACCGCTTAAGCCTGTGGGTCTTACAAACCCCAAGACAGGTCACAGACCATGGGCAAATCTTCAACTGCGCAAGGAAAATAAGGATGGAACAATGTACAATCTTGTTGGCTTTCAGACCAATCTTAAATTCCCTGAGCAGAAAAGAGTTTTTTCGATGTTTCCTGCATTAAAAAATGCAGAGTTTGTGCGCTACGGTGTTATGCACAGAAATACATTTCTTAATTCACCGGGTCTGTTATCATACGATTTCAGCCTGAAAAAGAGCCCCAATATATATTTTGCAGGTCAGATTTCAGGTGTTGAAGGTTATATGGAGTCTGCATCATCAGGAATTCTTGCGGGTTATAATGCTGCAAGACACATTTTTGGTGAGGAACCGATTCTTCTTCCGAAAATTACTATGATGGGTGCACTTTCTCAGTATATATGCGATGAAACAGTGAAGAATTTTCAGCCAATGGGTGCCGCCTTCGGTATAATTGACCCCTTGGATGAAAAAATCAGAGATAAAAAAGAGCGCTATCAGGCGCTGGCAGACAGAAGTATAGAGTACTTCAAAACAATAAAGTTATAATCCGAGGTAAATATGGGTATTTCAGAGTTTGAAAAGGTAATCGGTTACGAATTTAAAAATAAACAGCTTCTCGAAACAGCACTTACACACTCCTCATACGCTAACGAGAAGAATCTCAAGTATGACAACGAGCGTTTGGAATTTTTGGGTGATTCTGTTCTTGGGTTTGTTACTGCCGAGTATCTTTTTTCACAGTTTGAGGCACGTCCGGAGGGCGAGCTTACTAAATTGCGCGCCGCAACCGTATGTGAAAAGTCACTTTTTAAATTTGCTGAAAAAATTTCATTAGGAAATTATATTTTTATGGGTAAGGGTGAGGAACATTCCGGCGGAAGAAACAGACCGTCAATTGTTTCCGATGCTTTTGAGGCAGTTATTGCCGCTATGTATCTTGATGGCGGTATTGATGTAGTCCGCCCATATATACTCGGTTTTATTTCCGAAGCAGTCAAGCGCGAAGCCAGCTTCAAGGATAACAAATCCCTCCTTCAGGAAGAAATACAGAAAAATAAGGGTAGTTCCATTGTTTATGAGGAGCTGGATGAATCAGGTCCTGACCATCAGAAGGTATTTACATTTGCCGTAAAAATAAACGGTGAAGTTGCAGGCACAGGTGAGGGCAGGAGTAAAAAGGAAGCCGAGCAGGCTGCGGCAGGTAATGCCCTTTTGAATCTAAAAAAATGAAGCACGCCAATATTTCAATATTTGTACCGCATCTGGGGTGTCCGCACCAATGTTCCTTCTGCAACCAGAGAACAATATCGGGAACTGTTAAGGCACTTACTCCCCAAGAGGTTACAAAAACTCTGGAGCAGGCGGTTTGTGACGGACTGAATCCCCAAAACACGGAGGTTGCCTTTTTTGGCGGCAGTTTTACAGCCATTGAGAGTGAATATATGGTTTCCCTCCTTGAGGCAGCGTATCCTTTTGTTGAAAAAGGTCATTTTTGCGGAATACGTATATCAACAAGACCTGATGCAATTGATGAAAATATACTAAGTATTCTGAAGAGGTATGGAGTAACCTCTATTGAATTGGGTGCACAGAGTACAGACCCCGATGTTTTACAAAAAAACAGACGCGGTCACACTCGTGATGATATATTTAAGTCATCGGAGCTTATAAAAAAATCGGGTTTTTCCTTAGGATTGCAAATGATGACGGGTCTTTACGCCGATACAGATGAAAAGGCACTTAAAACCTGTCAGGATATAATCTCCCTGAAGCCTGATACTGTGCGCATATATCCCACAATAGTCCTCGAAGGGACACACCTTGCCGAGCTTTATAAAGCAGGTGAGTACAAGCCTCAGAGTCTTGATGAGGCGGTATCTCTTTGCGGCAAATTGCTCGGTCTCTTTTATGACAATAACATCACGGTAATCCGTTTGGGCTTACACTCGGGCGGTAATGTGGAGGAGGGGTACGTAGCAGGCCCCTATCACCCTTCATTCGGTGAGCTGTGTCAATCGGCTGTTTATTTTGATTGCGCTGTAAAGTCGCTTGAAAAAATAAATTCCGAAAATAAAAATATAACCCTTTATGTCAACCCCTCGGAAATATCAAAAATGATAGGTCAGAAGGGTGTGAACAAGAAAAAACTGCAGGCTATGGGCTACATAGTAACCGTAAAGGGCGATAAATCAGTAAATAAGTATGAAATTAAAGTAGACGAAAGGTAGAGAGTGTATGTATCTCAAAACCATCGAAATGCAGGGATTTAAATCGTTCCCTGATAAAACCGTTCTCGACTTCGGTAAGGGTATAACCGCGGTTGTTGGTCCCAACGGAAGCGGTAAAAGTAACATATCGGATGCTATGCGTTGGGTTTTGGGTGAGCAATCAACCAAAAACCTGCGCGGTTCAAAAATGGAGGATGTTATCTTCGGCGGTACCGATGCCCGCAGGGCTGTAGGTTTTGCTGAAGTAACCCTTAAGCTGGATAATTCCGATATGGCACTCAACAATCCCCAAAAGCTTGTTACCGTTACACGTCGCTATTACCGTTCGGGTGAAAGTGAATACAGAATTAACGGTGAGCAGGCAAGGCTTAAGGATATCCACGAATTATTTATGGATACAGGTCTTGGTCGTGACGGTTATTCTATGATTAGCCAGGGTAAGGTTGAAACACTTATTTCCGGCAAATCAGATGACAGGCGTGATATGCTTGAAGAGGCGGCAGGTATTTCCCATTACAGATACCGCCGTGCAGATGCTATGCGCCGACTTAATCAGGCAGAAGAAAATCTGCTCAGGCTGAGGGATATTCTGACTGAGCTGGAGTCACGTGTGGGTCCCCTTAAGGTGCAGAGTGAAAAAGCACAGAAATTCCTTGAATATGCAGGGGAAAAGAAAAATCTTGAAATCGGTCTGTGGCTTTACACTATTGAAAAGACCAAGAATGACCTGCGTGAGTATGAAAAGAAAATTACAATAACCGAGGCACAGTATAACGATGTGTGCAAGGTTCTTGAAGAAATAACACAAAAGATTGATAACGCTATTGCCGATTCTCAGAAAATTACGGTTGCTATTGATGAAATCAGGCGTGCATCTGCACAGCTTGAAGAACAAGCAGCGTTGTTGGAAAGTCAGGTTGCTGTTCAGGAAAATACAATAGAGCATAATAACGAAACTATTCAGCGTATAGAGCGCGAAAAGACGGAGGAAACCGACACCGACACCGAAATTGCCGAGCAGATAAATCAGGCAAAGGCATCTATTGACAGTCTTTCTGAGATTATCGCACAAAAAAAGGCGGTACTCGACTCTTTTTCAGGTGAATTGGAGCACCTCAGCGACGAAAACAGCAAGTCTGCTCAAAGAAGTGTTGAGCTGTCAGAGACAGTTTCAAGACTCTCTCTTGAAGTAGCAGATAACAGAGTTATTGTATCTACTGCCGCATCATCTGTGGAGGAAATCGAAAACCGCATCAAGGTTATAGATGAGGCAATCGAAACTCAGCAGCCTGTTATTGATGCCCTTGAAAAAGAGCGTGATAAGGTTGTTCAGGAGCTTGAAGCAGTTAAGGAACGCTCACAGGAGCTTAATAATTCCCTTACCGGTATTGAGCTTCTTGCACAGAAACGTCTTGAAAAGTTAGATAAGCTTAAGGAAGAAGAAAATTCTTTAAGAAATGAAAAGCATCTTAAGGAATCAAGACTTGCAATGCTCTCCGACCTGGAGAAAAATATGGAAGGCTATCAGGGTAGTGTTAAGGCTGTAATGCGCGAGGTTCGTCGAGGTACCCTTAAGGGTATTCATGCACCCGTTTCGCAGGTTATCAGCGTAAGCGACAAATATTCCCTGGCTATTGAAACTGCCTTGGGTGCAGGTCTTCAGAATATTATTACAGATACTGAGAATGATGCTAAAAAAGCCATTGGCTTCCTTAAAGAAAGTCATGCCGGCAGAGCAACCTTCTTGCCCATAACTGCTATTAAGGGCAGGGTCATGGAGGAAAAAGGGCTTGACGATTGCTACGGCTATATTAATCTTGCATCAGGTCTTGTGGATTTTGATGCAAAGTATAGGGAAATAATCAATTCCCTTTTGGGCAGAACAGTTGTTGCGGAGGATTTGGATGCCGCAATTGCAATTGCGAAAAAATATAACTATAAATTTAAAATAGTTACTCTTGACGGTCAGGTTGTTAATGCAGGCGGTTCGATGACAGGTGGTGCCAAACTGCAGAATGCAGGTATTCTCAGCCGAGGAAATGAGCTTGAAAGACTGAAAACCGAATGTGAGAGTGTTGCTGAAAAGCTTGGTATTCTTCTTAAGGATGTTCAGGCACAGCAGGAAAATTGCTCAGCTGTTACAGCGGAGCTTGACGGTTGCAGGGCAGAAATTACCGCTTTGGGTGAGGAAAAAATCAGAATTGAGGGTGTGCTTGCACTCAAGAACGGCAACCTTGAAAATCTTGCAAATGCCCGCGAGCAGGCAAATGAAGAGAAGGCTCAGCTTAAGGAACGCATTAACTCTATAAACAGCGGTGTAGCAGATGCTCAGGTAAAGCTTGAGGAATTGCAGGGTCAGCTTGAAAATGCCGAAACTGAATTGTCTTCTCTTACAGGTGACCGCGAAACACTCCGTGAAAAGAGAGAAAAGCTTACCTCTGATGCTGCGGAAATCAATCTTGATATTGCAACTGCGCAAAAAGAGATTGAAGCAAAGCAGGAGGAAATTGTCCGTCTTGAAAACAGAAGCACAAGCCACAAGGACAAACTTACTCAGCTTAATAGTGAAATTGAAGAGATTGAGAACAGAAACGCTCAGATAAGACAGCGTATCGAAATTCTTAATACAGAGGCAGGCGGTCTGCGGGCTCAGAGTGCCCTCTCAAAAGAGAAGATAGCTGCGGAAATTTCAAAGCGTGAACAGTTTGAGCAGGAGAGTGCAAGGTTCCGCATTATCGAACGCGAAAAAACTGAGGAACGAGAAAAATTGGGTGGCGAAAAAGCGAGGCTTACAGAACGCCGCGACACAATGCAGAAGGAGTTTGATGATATATCAAACAAGCTTTATGATGAGTACGAGCTTACCCGTCGTGAGGCAGAGGAGCTCAATATCGTTATTGATGATGTACCTGAAGCAAAAAAACGCCTTAATGAGCTTAAGGGCAAAATACGTGGTCTTGGCAATGTTAACGTGAGTGCTATTGAAGAGTATAAGGAAGTTTCCGAACGTTACAGCTTTATGCACGGTCAGGTTAACGATGTGGAAAAATCAAAGGCTGAGCTTATAAAGCTTATTAATGAGCTTACAAGTAAAATGGGCGTTCAGTTTAAGGAGCAGTTTGACAAAATTAATTTCAGCTTTGGTCAGACCTTCTCAGAACTTTTTGGTGGCGGTAAAGCATCATTGGTGCTTACCGACGAAAATGATGTTCTTGAATGTGACATTGATATTAAGGTTCAGCCACCGGGCAAAAATGTTCAGAATATTTCACTGCTTTCGGGTGGTGAAAAGGGCCTTTCGGCAATTGCGTTGCTGTTCTCTATTCTGAAAATCAATCCTTGTCCGTTCTGTATTTTTGACGAGGTTGAGGCAGCGCTCGATGATGTTAACGTAGCCCGTTATGCATCCTATGTGCGCCGTATGACCGATAACACTCAATTTATCCTGATTACTCACCGCCGCGGCACTATGGAAGAGGCCGATATGCTTTATGGTGTTACTATGCAGGAGAAGGGCGTTTCCAAATTGCTTGAGTTAAAGACAGCTGAAATGGCGTCAAAGTTTGATTTGACATAAATTTTACGCAGGTTTTAAGGGCTTTGGTCTGCAATTTGCAATCATAGTCAACGCTTCGGCGTTCAGAAATTTATATTTAAATTATTCCGTAAGGGAGTTTTACCATTGGGTATTTTTAAAAAGATAAACTTCGGTTTAAGAAAAACAAGAAATAATGTTTCGGGTGCTATTGATAATGTTCTTGATAGCTATACCTCTATTGATCAGGAGCTTTTTGATGAGCTTGAAGAGGCTCTTGTAATGGGTGATGTCGGTGTTACAACCGCATCCGAAATTACATTGCGTCTTAATGATGTTGTACGAAAAAAAGGAATTAAAAACCCTGCAGATGTTAAGGGCGAAATAAAGGAAATTGTTGCCGAAATGCTTGAGGGCGGCGAGGATATGGGACTTATTACAATTCCCTCCGTTATCCTTGTTATCGGCGTTAACGGTGTAGGTAAAACAACTACCATCGGTAAGCTTGCCGCACGCTATAAGGCAGAGGGTAAAAGCGTTCTTCTTGCAGCGGCAGATACTTTCCGTGCAGCTGCTATTGACCAGCTCGATGTATGGGCACAACGTGCAGAGGTTGATATTATCAAGCATAAGGAGGGTGCTGACCCTGCGGCAGTTATTTTTGATACAATATCTGCAGCCAAGGCACGTGGTACCGAAATTATTATTTGTGATACTGCAGGCAGACTTCATAACAAGAAAAATCTTATGGAGGAGCTTGCCAAGATTTACCGTGTAATTGACCGTGAATTACCATACTCTGACCGTGAGGTACTGCTTGTGCTTGATGCTACAACAGGTCAGAATGCGGTAAACCAGGCTCGCGAATTTGCAAAAATTGCAGAAATTACAGGTATTATTCTTACAAAGCTTGACGGTACTGCCCGTGGCGGTGTAGTCCTTTCTATAAAAAATGATTTGAAGGTACCTGTTAAGTTTATCGGTGTAGGCGAGGGTATTGATGACCTTCAGCCCTTCAACCCCAAGGCTTTTGCAGAGGGCTTGTTTGAGGCTCTGCCCGAAGATTACGAAGAGGACGATATCGACCTTTCAAAAATCAAAGAGGAAATTCCTGCGTCAGACGATTCGGTTGTTGATGAACGTGCTGAGATTGCAAAGGCTGTAGGCGAATTCTTTGAGGCACTGGGTGAAGCACAGGCAGCGGAAGCTGTTGAAGATGCAACCGAAGAGATTACAGAAGAATTTGTTGAAGAAGAGCCTGTACAGGAAGTAGCAGAGCAAGATGCTCAAGAGGTTGAAGACTCTATAGTTGCAAAAACAGTTGTTGCCTTTGAAGAAGAGGATGGGCCTACATCCGTTTTTGTTGCCGAAAAGCCCGAATCAGAAGATCCTAAGGCAGAAGAGTCCAAGGCAGAAGAGTCCAAGGCAGAAGAGCCCAAAAAGAAAAAAGGCTTCTTTGGGAGGTTGTTCGGATAATGAGCAAGGAATTTTTGATTGCTACCCACAATATGAAAAAGCGGGATGAGCTTTACAGAATTTTGTCCCCTTTGGGTATAGATGTAAAAACTGCAGACCAACTTGGTATTGAAATAACAGATGTTGAGGAAACAGGAGAAACATTCTATGAAAACGCCCTTCTGAAGGCACAGAGCGGATGCCGTGAAAGCGGTATGCCTTGTGTTGCTGATGACTCGGGTCTTGCTGTGGACTACCTTGTGGGTGCTCCCGGTGTGTATTCAGCACGTTTTGCAGGTATGCACGGCGATGATGAAAGGAATAACAGGAAGCTTCTGAAGCTTCTCACAGATGTTGAGATTCCTGAACGAACAGCGCGTTATATTGCTGTTGTATGTTGCGTTTTCCCCAATGGTGATGTAATCAGTGCACGGGGTGAGTGTGAGGGTTACATAGGCTTTGAACCCATAGGCGATGGCGGTTTTGGCTATGACCCGCTGTTTATGGTTGGTGAAAAAAGTATGGCTCAGCTTACCCCACAGGAGAAGGATGCCATCAGTCACCGTGGTAATGCTCTGCGCAGTCTTAGTGAAAAGCTTACAGAGTATTTTGAACAACAGAAATAACACTACCTGCTTCGGTAACATCGATTAATATATCGGTGTTACCGTTTTCTTTTTTTAAGGTGTTTATATCTTTTGTAAAAAGCACCTGTGGAAAATTGCTTTCTGCAAGAAGATTATCGGAGATTTCTTCATTATTGCAGTAACATTCGATGCAGTCTTCAATAAATTTCAATTCTTGTGTATTACTTGATGTTAAATTGTCAAAAACAATGTGTAGTGCAGATAATTCGTAATTTGAGTCTGTTTCGAAACGAAGCATAATATTACATTCGTTTATAACATAGTATTTTGTCAGCGTACCTTCGGTTTTGTTATATAAGTACCCCGCTTCTGTCATATTATAGTCAGGGTTAAGCTCGTTCATACGTTGTGTGAAGCCGTGCAGGGTGTTTCCGTCTGTTTTGATATGGCAGCTACACAGGGTTAATATTGAAATAAGAATTACAAAAAGGAAAAATATTTTTTTCTTATTCATAAAAAAACTCCTATTGTTTACATATATTTAACAAATGAAGGTTTGAATGTTGTATAATTATAATATGATAAGTATGGGGTAGAATACCCTTCTTGTTATTAAATATAGATTGTTCGAGTGATGATTATGAAGGATTATTTTAAAAAGATAATTTCCATAATATTATGCTTGTTTGTTGCTGCAACCTCTTTTTCGGCGGTTGCAGCGGCAAGCGGTAAGTCGGCATACCCTGACGGTATAACGCCCCAACAGGCACGTAACGCCGTTGACGGAACAGATAAACTGATTAATGCACTTATACCTGCAATGCTGGGTACTGATCTTAAAACAGCACTGTCTGTCGGTATTTATACAAACGAAAGCGTTTCCAACACGCTTGTGAGCATATATTCCTCCCTTTCCGAGCAGGGGGATACCTTGTCCTATATAGGTCTTGATGCTACACCCAAGGGTGTTGCACTTTACCTTGGTAATTATCCCAGAATTGCGGGTATGCTCTATGGGTGTGATTCCTGGGAGCAGGTTGATTTATCAGGTGCTGATTGGGGTGTCACCGACAAGGAGAGCTTTGCTACGGCTTTGTCAGCGTGCTTTAACCCGTTTAACGATATATTGTATACATTGCTTTGTTCAGGCACATTCCAAATAAACAGCTTTATAAAAATACAGGGTGACGATGGTTACACCAATGCAATTGTTCCTATGCTTAAATCCCTTAAGTGTGCAGACATTCTTCCTGCCTCTGATTTTAAGGCACAGGCAGATATTGACCCGTCATCTATGATAAAAAACATTATTCTGCCTGTTCTTACAACTGTAGAGAATTCCCTTTCACAGCCTATGAACAGCTTTACGGACATACTTCCGTCATTTGCTGATTTTGCTGTTAATGGTGAATTTGATGCCTGTGTAGAAAAGCTTCTCGCACCTGTAACCTCCAATCCTTTGGTTGAGCTTGCAGTATTGCTTAAAATATTTGATTTGTCATCCTTTGATTTGGATTTGGAGCAGATGCTCAACGAGGGCTTCGCCGGTAATCAGGGCGACCAGGCATTAAGAATTGCTGAAATTGATTTAAAATCACTTGCTGCTTGTGGTAGTAAAAACGGTGATGCTTTTGTTGCCGATAAGGGTATGGCGTACGTTGTTGTAATGCGTTGGCTTATAGATACGCTGAAGCTCAATAACGGTAATCTGTCCGCACTTGGCGGCAATATGAATGTAGGAACGGATACTGCTGTGCTGAGTGAGTTCCTGTCAAAGGATACCGATGCGATTGTGCGTACCATTATCCTTTTGTTTACCCCATCGCAGATAGGGGAGGCACAGGCTATGGTTTATCCGTCCGTAACACCTAAATCTGTGTCATATACACCGAATCTTACAAAAGAAGATTATGAAAAGGTTCTTAAAGAGCTTGACGGACTTCTTGACGATTTTGTCAAGGAGGGTGGTACCGCCAATAAAATGGGCGAGGTTATCGCCGCAATGATTTATACGAATGAAAATGTAAACGCTCTTCTCAAAGGGGTTTACGGTGCATTTGATGAAAACGGTCTGGTGGATATGCTTAAGCTTATGGGGGTGGATGCTTCACCGAAGGGTGTGGCGGCAGGTCTTACGGAAAAAAGCTATTCATCCGCTGTCAATATTCTGACACAGTACGATAAGTGGTCAGATGTTCCGTTTAATAAGCTTTCCTGGGGCTTCAATTACGGTTCGCGTAAAGGCTTTCAGGGGGCAATAACCTCAGCCCTCAGACCGTTATTCCCACTCCTCAGACTTTTACTTGCGGAAGAGGATATTGTTATACTTGACAGCATAACAATAACAGGTGCAGACGGATACAATACGGCTGTTATCCCGTTGCTTGAGGGTCTGGGTTGTCAGTCATACTACATCAAAAATTATGATGCATACAAGCGGAGTATTGATGGCGACGGTGTTCTTAAAAATATTCTTGACCCTGTTTTTAATCTGCTGGATGAGGTTTGTGCAAAGCCTGTATTCACCCTTACAGAGGTTTTACCCAACCTTATTTACTTTGTTAACAGCGGTTCTGTTGACAGATGTATACAAAATCTTATGTTACCTGTTACCGCCTTAACAGATAAGCTTTCAGGTGTTGTTGATGTCAATACAGATACTTCAGCCTTAGGCTTGGAGCTTGATATCAACAAAATGCTTGATAGTATGCTTTCATCCTCAGGTATGAAAATGGCGAAGCTGGATGTTAACTCACTTGCAGCTCTCGGCACTCCTGTTCAGAAACAGAGCAAGAGTCTTATTAACGGCAAAAAAACCACATATACCTATATCGATTCTGATAACACTGCAGTTCTTATTACCTTGTTAAGATTTCTTGCAGAAACAATGAAAATACCGGGTAACGAGGATATGCTTATGAGCTCTATGGCAGGCTCCGAGGGCGGTATGTATGGTGACTATGCAGCATCAATTTCCGAGCAATTTGCATCAATGACTGTTGATGAGCTTATTGAGTGGCTTTACAACCTGTTCTTTAAGGAAAGGGTTAAGGCGCAGATTATTGTTAAAGAGGACTACACCCCTACAATTATTTTTGAACAGGAAAAAGGGGATGTAAGGTGGCTTTATGGTGTTGGTGCATATCTTGGCATAAGCCTTGTTATCGGTGCAATAATATTCTTTAACAGAAAGCGACTGTACAGATAACAGTGCGGAGGATAGTGTATGTTAGTTTTAAAAGATATTGTAAAAGATTATAAAACAGGTGATACCACCGTCAGGGCGTTAAAGGGGGTTAATATAACCTTCCGCCGGAATGAATTTGTGGCTATACTCGGTCCGTCGGGTTGCGGTAAAACAACTCTCCTTAACCTTATTGGCGGTCTTGACAGATATACAAGCGGTGATCTGTTTATCAACGGTAAATCTACCAAGAGCTTTAATGACGGTGATTGGGATACTTACCGCAATCATTCCATAGGCTTTGTTTTCCAGAGCTATAACCTTATACAGCACCAGACTGTACTTTCAAACGTAGAGCTTGCCCTCACGCTTTCAGGCGTTTCCAAAAAGGAGCGCCGAAGAAGGGCGATTGAGGCTTTGGAAAAGGTGGGTCTGGGTGAGCAGATACACAAAAAACCTAACCAGATGTCAGGTGGTCAGATGCAGCGTGTTGCAATTGCGCGTGCGCTTATAAATGACCCTGACATTCTTTTGGCAGATGAACCTACAGGTGCACTTGATAGTGAAACAAGTGTACAGATTATGGATATTCTTAAGGAAATTTCCAAAGAAAAGCTCATAATAATGGTTACTCATAACCCTGACCTTGCCTACGAGTATTCAAACAGAATTATCCGTTTTCTTGATGGTGAGGTTGTGGATGACTCTAATCCTTATGAGTCGGCGGAGGATACCATTAAGGAAGAAAAGAAGCAAACTGTTGAAAAAGGTAAAAAATCAATGTCTTTTGCTTCTGCCTTTGCTCTGAGTATAAACAATCTGCGAACCAAAAAGGGCAGAACTTTTCTGACGGCATTTGCCGGAAGTATAGGCATTATCGGTATTGCTCTTGTTCTTGCATTGTCCAACGGTATTCAGGTTTACATTGACCGTGTGCAGGAGGATATGCTTTTATCATACCCGATGACTGTCGAAAAGCAGACGATGGACCTTGAAAGTATGATGACCTCGTTTACGGGAATGGGCGTTACTGTAGATGAAGATGCAGGTAAGGACGGCAAAATTCACGTAAACGAAATGTTTATGGATATGGTTAATGCCTTTATATCTGAAGCAACCTCAAACAACCTTGATAATTTCAAAAAATATGTTGAGGATAATCAAGCGGCGTTTGATGAGGTGTGTAACGATGTGCAATACAAGTACAGTACACCGCTGAATATCTATAGGGCGGATACTGAAAATGGCGTTGTTAAGTGTAACCCGAGTAACGCGATGGATATGATGCCTATGGATGACAGTATGAAGCAAATGGCGGCACCTATGGCACAAAGCTTCTCTGTGTGGCTTGAGCTTATTGGTGACGGCAGACTTATGGATGCCCAGTATGATGTTATTGCAGGTCGAATGCCCGAAGATTTTAATGAGGTTGTACTTATTGTAGACGGCAATAATGAAATTAATGAGCTTGTTGTTTATGCTCTTGGTCTTAAAAATCAGGCAGAGTTCCAAAAAAATGTTATGGCAGCCCTTGCCAGCGGTGAAACAATAGACTCATCTGATGTTTCAGAGTATACTTATGATGAAATTCTTAATATGGAATTCAGCCTTGTGCTTAGTGCAGATTATTTTGTTAAAAATGAAAAAACAGGCTTGTGGGTCGATAACAGCGCGAACGATTATTTTGTTAAGAAGCTTGTTGAAAATGGGTTTAAAATTAAAATTGTAGGTATTCTGAGACCTGATGAAAACAATACACTTTCAATCGGTACAGGTGGTATTGGCTACAAGCGTGAGCTTATGGATTATGCTATTAATGAATCAGCTAAAAGGCCCGTTGTCAAGGAACAGCTTGCAAACCCTGATAAGGATGTTCTTACCGGCAATAATTTTTCAACACTTACAGTAAATGACTTTGATCTTGCTGATGTTGACCTTGGTCTTATAGATTTCACTTATCTTGATTATGGCCCGTTTATGTCTATGGCAGAGGGTATGGATATGTCTGAAATAGATATGACGGATATGGGCAAAATGTTTGGCTTTGATGATATGTCCGAGCTTGAGAAAAAGCTGATGGAGGGCTTCTTGTCAGATGAACAGGTGCTTGCAATAAAGCAGGCGTATGTTGATACACTTGCATCACAAAGCTCGCTTTCCGGTACACTCGAAAAGATAGGCTATTCTACATTTGAGTCGCCGTCGCAGATTTGCTTTTACCCCAAAAACTTTGAGGCGAAGGAAAAACTTAACGAGTTAATTCAGTATTACAACACAAGGGTAGAGGAGGACGGCCACCCCGAAAGCAGAATTAAGGCAACCGACCTTATTGGTGTGCTTATGAGCAGTATTACAACAATTATTGATGTTGTTACCTATGTGCTTATTGCCTTTGTTGCAATTTCACTTGTTGTTTCATCGATAATGATTGGTATTATCACATATATCTCGGTGCTTGAAAGAACAAAAGAGATTGGTATTCTCAGAAGTATCGGTGCATCTAAAAAAGACGTTGCACGAGTATTCAATGCCGAAACGGCTGTTGTCGGCTTCGGTGCGGGCTTGATAGGCATTTTAAGTACATTGGTGCTTGAAATACCCATAAATCTGTTGCTTAAGTATGTGGCGCATATCCCTGCGGCGGCATCACTGCCTGTTGTCGGTGCGATTGTGCTTGTTATCATATCAGTAGCCCTGACGCTTATTGCAGGTCTTATTCCGTCACGTATGGCGGCAAATAAAGACCCTGTTGAGGCGTTGAGAACAGAATAACTTAAAACATAAACGAAAAGGGCGTTCTTGAAAAAGAACGTTCTTTTTGCGTTAAATATGGTATATAAAAAACCGTATATGTATTGCAAATAAAAAATATGTGTGATAAAATAAATAATGTATAATTTTGTTCACAAAGGTGTGTTATTTATGAGGAAAAATAGTGCCAATATCGGCTTTATCGGTATCAGCGGCAGAGGCTCAGGTATGCTTGATCTTTTGTTGCAGGTTGATGGTGTCAAGGTTCCTGCGGTTTGTGACCTTGTTCCCGAAAGAGCAGAAAAGGGTATTGAAATTGTTGAAAAGCGTAATGAGAAAGCTTATCCCGTTCACGCTTACCTTGACTATAAAGAAATGTTCCGTAATGAGGAGCTTGATGCGGTTGTTGTGGCAACCACATGGATTACCCACTCAATGATTGCCGTTGACGCTATGAAGGCAGGTCTTCATGTTGCAATGGAGGTTGGCGGTGCTGCCTCTGTTGAAGAGTGCTGGGAGCTTGTTCGCACAAGTGAGGAGACAGGCAAATTCTGTATGCTTCTTGAAAATTGCTGCTATTGCAGAAATGAAATGGCTGTTTTCAATATGATTCGCCAGAATATGTTTGGTGAAATCGTACATATGGAGGGTGGCTATCGTCATGACCTTCGTGATGAGATTTCTCTCGGTCGTGAGAATATTCACGGCAGACTCTTTAACTTTATGATGCGTAACGGCGAGCTTTATCCTACACATCAGTTGGGACCCATTGCCAAGGCTTTGAGAATTAACCGCGGTAACCGTTTCCTTACAGTTAACTCTGTTGCAAGTAAAGCACGTGGTCTTCACCAATGGATTAAAGACAACAAAGGCGAGGAATATGACCTTTACAATGTTGATTTCAAATGTGGTGACATTGTTACTACAATTATCAAGTGTGCAGGCGGCGAAACAATAAAGCTTACACACGACTGTTCACTCCCGCGACCCTATACAAGAGACTATGAGGTACAGGGCACAAAGGGTATTTACTCTGAACCCGAAGACGGTAAGGGTAGAATTTATTTTGATGGTATGCACCACGAGGATGACAGCTGGACACACAGCTGGGATGATTTTACACCCTGGCGTGAAAAGTATGAGCATCCTCTCTGGCGTGCTTATGAAAAGGGTGGCATAAAGGCAGGTCACGGTGGTATGGATTACCTCGTTCTTTCTGCTTTTGTTGATGCCGTTTATGAGGGTGAAAAACCACCTATTGATGTTTACGATACAGCTGCATGGATGGTTATCACTTGCCTTTCAGAGCAGTCAGTTGCTATGGGTGGCGCACCCGTTCCTGTTCCGGATTTCACAAACGGCAGATGGATTGACCGCGAAGAAACAAGGCGCGGTATGTATTGCCTTGATGAGGTATGCGAAGAGGCTTACCCCGAAATTGAAGAATAAGAGGTATTGTGCTTATGAAATATTATATCGGTGTTGACGGTGGCGGTACAAAAACCGCATACGCTCTTTTTGATGAGAATAAAAATGTTCTGGCAGAGCACGAGGGTCCTGCCTCAAACCATGAGAATATGGAAGGCTCCTTCCCTGAAGCAGCGGGCATTATTGCTGATGGTGTTAAGACTGTTGCCGCTAAGGGTAATATTACGCTTGGTGATGTTGACGGTATGCTTATGGGTCTTGCAGGTATTGATCATCCTTACCAGCATGATGCAATGCAGGAAGAGCTGGGCAAGTTAGGCGTTACAGGCGCACGTATTTACAATGATGGCTTTATTGTTATTAAGGCAGGTGTAGGCGCAGGTGCAGGTATTGGTTATAACTGCGGTACAGGTACTTGCTGTAACAGCCTTGATACACAGGGCAAAATGCTTCAGATAGGCGGCTTTGACGTTTTGTCAGGTGATAAGGGTAATGGCCATTGGGTAGGCTCACAGGCTTTCAGAATTATGTATGACCAGCTTTGCCTTGGCAAGGACAAATCAATTATTACAGACCTTATGGGCGAAAAGGCAGGTATCAGGGACAGAGAAACACTCCTTGATTCCATTGCAGTTCTTGAGGGTGAGGATGGTGAGGCCTTCCTCAGAAAGCTCATAGGCTCATTCTTTGAGGCGGCAAATAATGGTGATGCACCTGCGCTTGCAGTTATTGAGGAAATGGCTCAGCGCGGCGCAGATTACATTTGCGGTCACATCAATGCAATGACATTTGATTGTGATGTTATAAATGTTGTGCTTTCAGGCTCTGTACATACAAAGCTTCCTTCACAGAGGTATATTGACAGAATGGCAGAGCTTGTTGCTGAAAGAACAGGCAGAAAATTCAATTTCATCAAACTTGATTGTGCTCCTGTTATGGGTTGCATTAACTGGCTTCTTGAAGATTGATTAAACATATCTTGAAAGGATTGGTATAAATGAAAGAAATCAGTGTTACCGTCATCGGTTCAGGCAGTACATATTGTCCCGAACTTATTTATGGCTTTATCGAGGCAAAGGATTCTCTTAAGCTTAAAAGAGTTGCCTTTATGGATATTGATGACAGAAAGCGTGAAATTGTAGGCGGTCTTTGCGTGCGTATGCTTAAGAGTGCAGGCATTGATTGCGAGGTTATTATGACAGATGACCTTGACCTTGCATTACAGGGTGCAGACTTTGTTGTTACCCAGATTCGTGTAGGTAAGCTCCCTTGCCGTCATATTGACGAATCAATCCCCCTTAAGCACGACCTTATCGGACAGGAGACCACAGGTATCGGTGGCTTTTTCAAGGCGCTGCGTACAATTCCCGTAATGGCTCATATTGCAGAGCGCATCGAGGCAATTTGTCCTGATGCATGGCTCATTAACTTTACTAATCCTTCGGGTATTATTTCCGAGTTTATGATTAACCACACAAATGTAAAGACAATGGGTCTTTGCAATGTTCCTATTGCTATGATTGACGATGTAAAGGCAGCAGTAGGCGAGGATGCGAAGATTACATATCTCGGTCTTAACCACCTTAGCTGGATTACATCTGTAAAGGTAAACGGGGAAGAAAAGTTTGATACAATTTTTGATGATAACTTTGCCCCCACAGTTATGAAAAATATTCACGATGACGGTTTTGATATGGAGTGCGTTAATGCTTGCAAGGGCTTCCCCTCATCATACCTTCAGTATTATTACAGCCGTGCCGCAAAGCTTGCATACCTTAAATCAGGTTCAAAGAGCCGTGCACAGGTTTGTATGGAGATTGAGGAAGAGCTCCTTAAGCTCTACAGCGACAATGAGCTTGTTATCAAGCCCGCACTTCTTGAACAGCGCGGTGGTTATAAATACTCTCTTGCTGCGGTTTCACTTATTGATTCAATCGCCAACGACAAAAAGGATGTACACGTTGTTAACATCAAAAACAACGGTACACTCAAGTTTATGGATGATGACGATATTGTTGAAATTGCTGCAGTTATTGGTGCAGATGGTGCAACACCCGTTGAAATTGAGGAGTTTGATAACCGTCACATTATCAGCCTTATGCGTACAGTTAAATCTTACGAAAAATATGCTGTTGAAGCTGCAATCAAGGGCTCTGATGAGGATGCTATGAATGCACTTATGCTTCATCCTCTTTGCGGTGACTTTGCACAGGCAAAGGCTTGCTATGAAGAAATGAAAGAGGCTCACAAAGAATATCTTCCTCAATTCTTTAAAAAATAAGGAGAATAGCTATGGCTGACAAGAAAAAACCAAACACTACTCCCAAAAAATTGAGCAATAAAGATATAAGGAAAGCACGCCAGGCTGCAAAATCAAGTCAGGAGAGAATTCCTGCAGGTATGAGCTCCAAGGATTATGCGGATGCTACTTTCAGAAAAAAAGTTACTATTATAATGTGCTGTATTCTGCTCGTTTTTGTGATTGGTGTTGTAGGAGTTCTTTTGAATGCACATCTCAAAACAGAAAAACACAATGAAGAGTTTCAGCGTATTGAGGATGAATTCAAGATTCAGAGTCAGGCAATAAAGGAACAGCTTGCTCAAATTGAATCGAATGGCGGTAAGCCTGAGGATAAAGCATCGGTAAAAATTGAGGTTACTGATGAAAACTATAGCTATTGGGTACGGGCTTTGGATGCTTCATACCAGCTTCAGGAGTCCGATCCGGATTATGCTTGCTACAGCGGGGCAACCATTCATGTTCAGGGACAGTTTGTTAAACGTGTTTTTACGGGGGATGCTGTTAACTATTGGTTATATCGTTCCCATGATGACCACGCTCACGGCGAGGACTCAGACAGTGCGGACGATGTGGAAACTACCGTTGCAGATGATGAGAGTGTACAAATCAAGGATACAAAAATACCGCTTGAGCTTCTCAATGACCCTATAGAGTTAAAATTTGATGGCGATGTTACAATACCTGAGGATGGTGCTTGGGTTGATGTAAACGGTATTATCGGTATTGACTCAAATAATAGCTTGTCTGCAATTCATCATACACAAATGACTGTGATTCCTATTCCGGAGCATAACCACGAATAAATAAAAACCGAAGGCGTTAGCCTTCGGTTTTATTTTAATATACTTTTATCCATTCAATATCGGGGACATCCCGTGCTGACATTATTCTTACGAGAATTTCTTGTGTCTCGAACGGTTCGACTTTAACAATTTTGCGACTGCCTATTGTTGTGCCTTGTGTTATGTGTTGCCATACATTGTTCGTGTTTTTGAAAAGTATATCAAAGCACTCAACGCGCTGTCCCTCTTTTATGTTTTCTGCAAGCTCAATGTATTTGATTTTTTCTTTCCCTTTTAATGTTATGCAAAATTCCGGCTGTGTGTTGCCGTATCCGGGGAGTTGAGTTATTGTGGCATCACTTGCTATGTTGTTTCCTAACTCCTGTTGTATAAGCTCTCCCAGCTCTTTAAGGCGTGTAACATCCTTTTCGTTGAATTTTCCGTTTGGCATTGGCGGAATATTCAGGTTGAAGGTTGCATTGTTACCAACAGAGGTTATGTATGTCCTGAACAGGCGCTCCAAGGAGTGCGGTTCTTCATCCTCGTGGTAAAACCAGCCGGGACGTATGGACATATCAGTTTCTGCAGGTGCAAAAACAAGCCCTTTTGAATATATTATGCTTTCCAACGAGCCTGCATTTATATCCCAGTTGCGTGCAAAATCAATATTACCTTCAACCAATGGTCCTTCTGTTTGCTTCGGATTCATAAAGCATAGCTCGTGGGGGACTACCGCCCACTGGGCAAAGGGGGATTGACCTGCCTCGTTACCAACCCAACGCACGGTACCTGCATCATTAAATATGGTAGCGTTTGGTTGGTATTTGTTTATAAGTTCAATATAGCCGTCAAAGTCATAAACCTGTTTTTTACCGTTTGGACCTTCTCCGCAGGCGCCGTCAAACCACACGTGGAATATTTCACCGTAGCCTGTAAGGAGCTCTGTTAGTTGGTTTTTATAGTATGTGTTGTATTCATCTGTACCGTAAAGAGGACAATTTCTGTCCCAGGGTGATAAGTAAAATCCGAATTTTAAGTCGTATTTTCTGCAAGCCTCGGAGGCCTCCCTTACAATATCACCCTTACCGTTTTTATATGGGCTGTTTTTTATGCTGTGCTCTGTGTGTTTCGTTTGCCACAGACAAAAACCATCGTGGTGCTTGGCGGTGAGCACCATACCTTTCATCCCTGCAGACTTTATTGCTCTTGCCCATTGCTCACAATCCAATTCCGTGGGATTGAATATGGCAGGGTCCTCTGTTCCGTCACCCCATTCAAGGTTTGTGTATGTGTTGGGGCTGAAGTGAACAAAAGCATAAAAAGGATTGTCCCTGAGTATGGAGAGCTGCTGTGGACTCGGTTTTACGTGTGCGGCATTTTTTAAAAAATTTGTAAATTCTATGATAACCACCTCTTTTTATTGATTTTATCACATTTTAAGCACCACAGTCAATGTGGTGTAAATTTGCATTATATGAAAAAATATGGTATTATATTAGAGAAATAAAAAAATCTGTACAGAAAGGATAAGAGATGAAGAATTACTCAGAGATTACCCCTTACATAAAAGCGCTTGCCGAATTATCTGACGGCAGAAATAATATAAAACCCGAAATGTATGCTCAGTATGATGTTATGCGCGGATTAAGAGATTTGAACGGAAACGGCGTTATAGCAGGTCTGACAGAGGTTTCCTTGGTTAAAGCGAAGGATAAGGACGAAAATGGCAATGATATACCTTGCCACGGTAAGCTTGCGTACCGCGGTATAAATGTAAAGGATATTGTTAACGGATTTATGAATGATGACCGCCCGGGCTTCGAGGAAACAATATACCTTCTCTTGTTTTCAAAATTACCTAATAAAAAAGAACTTGAGGATTTTTGTGAGCAGCTTTCTGAATATCGTTCCTTGCCGCAATCTTTTGTCCGCGATATGATTTTGAAGGCGCCGGGTAAGGATATGATGAACATTCTGTCAAGGAGTGTTCTGGCACTTTACGCATATGATGAAAATCCTGATGATATTTCAACTCCCAATGTTCTCAGACAGTGCCTTCAGCTTATAGCACAATTTCCGCTTCTTGCGGTTTATGGCTACCAGTCATTCCAGCACTATCACAATAACAACAGTTTGTTCATTCATTTCCCCAAAAAAGAGCTCAATACAGCAGAAAACCTGCTTTATATTCTGCGTGAGAACGGAGAATACACTCCCCTTGAAGCAAAGCTTCTTGATTTAGCCCTTGTGTTACATGCAGAGCATGGTGGCGGTAATAACTCCACCTTTACAACGCACGTTGTGACATCATCAGGAACAGATACATATTCTGCAATGTCTGCAGCATTAGGCTCACTTAAGGGTCCGAGACACGGCGGTGCAAATATCAAGGTTATGCAGATGTTTGACGATATGAAGGCAAGCATTGATACAACAGATGAAAAGCAAATTGAGGATTACCTTGTTCGTTTGCTTGACAAAAAGGCGTTTGATAATGCAGGTCTTATTTATGGTATGGGACACGCAATATACTCACTTTCTGACCCCAGGGCAGATATCCTCCGAACCTATGCGAAGATGCTGTCAGAGGAAAAGGGTGCACAGGAAGAATATAAGCTGTATGAAACGGTTGAGCGTTTAGCACCGCGTATTATTGCTGAAAGACGCAAAATGTATAAGGGTGTAAGCGCGAATGTAGACTTCTATTCAGGTATGGTTTACAGTATGCTTGGACTTCCGTATGAGCTGTTTACTCCCATTTTTGCTGTTGCGAGAATTGCCGGCTGGAGTGCACACCGTATGGAGGAAATACAGAATTCGGGCAAAATTATCCGTCCTGCTTATGTAAGTGTAAAACCTGAATCTGACTATGTACCTCTTAAAGAAAGAGAATGATTCTTAAGTTAAAAGGAGTATCGGTATTACCGATACTCCTTTATGTTATTCTGAATGTTTTTTCAATTTTTTTACAAATACAAGGTAGCAAATAAGCAAGGCAGTAAAAGTTAAAAACCAGGATATCGGGTACGACAGATACAAATTCCACATAACAGGATTAAGGCGGAAGCCCGTATAGAGCCACAGTATTCTTATACCGCAGGCACCCAAAAGTGTAATTATCATAGGCTCTATGGATTTTCCCATACCGCGTATCTGGTAACCGGTAACATCCATAATACTGCACAGGAAGTAGGTTGTCATCATAATATAGATTCGTTGCTTGCCGGCTTCAACAACGTCAGCTTCAGTTGTGAAAAAGCCTATTATTTCTTCGGGGAAGACTAAGCTGACTGCTCCCAACGAAACACTTATTACAAATGCAAAACCAAGGCATATAAAAAATACTCTGTTTAAATTTCTGTGTTTTTTGGCACCCATATTCTGGGAGGTAAAGGTCATGGTGGTTTGTGCTACGGCGTTTGTGCAGGTGTAAATAAAGGCATCTGCATTTTGTGCGGCGGTATTGCCCGCCATAGCTACGGATCCGAATGTGTTTATTGTTGATTGAATCAGCACATTTGAAAGGGAGAAAAGGCTGCTTTGAAAGCCTGCAGGCAAACCGATTTTGATAATATCCTTAAGCTCATTTTTATAAATCCGTATTTTGCGGATTTTAAGTCGGCAGGCATTTTCAAGGTGTGTAAGACGCATTACAACAAATATTGCGGACAAATATTGTGCAACGATAGTTGCGATGGCTACACCTGCAACATTAAGGTGAAAGACAACTACGAGAATCAGGTTCAGTATAACATTAACAATACCTGTAAGGGAAAGTATAATCAGGGGTCTTTTTGTGTCGCCTGTAGCACGCAGTATTGATGCACCGAAATTGTACACCAATGAGCCCGGAGCGCCCATAAAATATATTTTCAGATACAGCGAGGCAAGTGGCAGAACATCGTCAGGCGTACCCATAAGTGATAAAAATCTGCCGGAAAATATAATGCCGAATACAGCAACAGCAAAGCCGGATGCTACACTTGTTGCCATTGCGGTGTGAACATTCTTTTTGGTTTTTTGTCCGTCACCTGCACCTATGCTACGTGCAGTAACAACGCCTGCACCTGTAGAAAGACCTATAAATAGGTTAATTATCAGGTTAATAAGCGAGCTTGTAGAGCCTACGGCTGCCAGAGACTCGCTACCTGCAAACCGACCCACAACCATTACGTCCGCCGCGTTGTAAACAAGCTGGAGTACGCCTGTTATCATAAGCGGTACAGAAAATATGAGGATTTTTTTAAAGAATGGCCCTGTGGTCATATCCAATATTCCGCGTTTATTCAAAATTCTTCACCTGTTATCTGTTTTAAAACATTGCAGTGGGTTATTCCATAGTATTTAAAGGCATTTAATACTTCGCTTGTGACTTTCTGACCACACATAATAATTGGTACTGCAGGAGGACAGCTGACACAAGTGCTTGCCATAATTCTGCCAAGGGCACTTTTTGCCTCTATTGTTTCACTTAATGACATTATTGCCTGCCTGGGCGTAATTATTTGTTTGCAAGGATTAATTTTTGGTGGTTTTTCATTGATTTCAGGTAATCTCGGAATTGATAATAGTGTCTTTTCCAGATAATTAAGTGCTTCTGTTTTTATTTCCGGAGTAAGCATCATTACAAGAAAATCAGGGTCGGAAAATTCACATACAATGCCGTGATTATACAAAATTTTATTGAGAGCAATACCTGTATAACCAAAGCTTTTAGGGCAAATGGTTATTTTTAAAGGTTCATTACCATATAACTCCCAGCCATAATCTTTTAATACAGCCTTCAGAGAGTGTATGCGGGGAATGAAATTTGCTAACCTTTCTCTGTGGGCTTCTAAATATACGTTTGCTGCATCAAGGGATTGCAGAGTCAAATAAGATGGGCTGGTTGTACCAAAAAGCATAAGTGATTTTTTTGCATAAGGCAAAAGAAAATCATTGTTAATATGCAAATATGCACCGCCTGTTATCACGGGCAGCGTTTTATGTGCAGAATCACAGCATAAATCAGCACCGCAATCAACAGGGTGTGTAGGTTCATTTAAAAAATGCATATATGCACCATGAGCGTTATCCACCATAAGCAGCTTATTATGTGAATGGCACAATTGTGACAGCTGTTTAATATCGGTCGTGTTGCCTATATAATCTGGTGATGTTACATATAACGCTGTAATACTGTCATCTGAAAGAACTTTATTAAATTCCGATACTGATATTTTACAAGAAATGTAGCTTGTTCTTTCCTCGGGATAAATCCATTTGACATCAATATCAAGGTGAACAATCGCAGTCAAAAACGCTTTGTGAACGTTACACACAGCAGCAATGCGAGGCTTTCGGTTTTGTTGTTTGGCATGAATTGCTGCAAGGTAAACCATTGCTCGTATGCAATGCGAAGAGCCTTCGGTACTATAAAAGGTATGGCATCCGAATAATTCGGATGCATTTTTTTCACTTTCAGCTATTATGCCTGTAGGGTTATAAAGGTCATCTGCCCCTTCAATTTCTGTGATATCTTTTTCCTCAAAGCCTAAAAAGCTTGCGCCTTTGTGACCGGGCATATGCATTCTTGTAGTGTTTTTTTGTGCGTAATCGCATACAAAATCGCAAATTGGGGTGTTCATCAGTTCTCTCCTAGTGCTCGGGCAATTGCAACCATAATGGCACATTCCATACGCTTGCGGAACAACTTACAACCGTCCTCATATACTCCTGTAACAGAGCCGGTTGAATGGTAGGCATTTGCTGCACAACCACCTGAACAGTAAAGTCTTGCCCAACAATCGTTGCATTCGGTGTGGGCATAAACATTACAAGCTGCAAATTGTTTTTGCATATCTTTATTTGTAACCCCGGTGTAAATATCACCTAATCTGAATTTTTCATCGCCAACAAACTGGTGGCAGGGATATAAATCACCCCATGGTGTTACTGCCATATATTCTGTGCCGCTGCCGCAACCCGATATGCGCTTATAGATACAAGGTCCACCGGTTAAATCTATCATATAATGATAGAATGTGAAGGGATCTTTTTTTCTGTCGTGTTCAAGCATTAATTGTGCAAGGTCCTCATATTGCTGCATAACAATATTTAGGTCGTCTTCTGTAAGTGCTGAGGGGTCGCCCGGAGCACAAACAACAGGCTCCATGCTTAATTCTCTGAATCCTAAATCAAGCATCTGCTGAACATCCTTTAAAAAGTCCGGATTATTGTGAGTGAAGGTGCCGCGCATATAATAGTTTTGTCCGTTACGTGCATTTACAAATTTTTGGAATTTGGGCACTATTTTATCCCAACTGCCGTTTCCTGCATAGTCAACTCTGAAGCGGTCGTGGATTTCTTTTCTGCCGTCAAGACTTAAAACAACATTACTGCATTCGCGGTTTGCCCATTCAATTACATCATCGTCAACGAGTACACCGTTTGTAGTTAATGTGAATCTGAAGTTTTTGCCTTTTTCTTTTTCAACGCTTCGTGCATATGCTACTAATTGCTTTACAACATCGAAATTCATTAAAGGCTCTCCGCCAAAAAAGTCTACCTCAAGATTCTTTCTTGTTCCGGAGTTTTCAATCAAAAAGTCTAAGGCTTGCTTGCCTACTTCATATGACATTATTGCTCGTTCACCGTGGTATTTGCCCTGACTGGCAAAACAATAGGAACAGTTAAGGTTGCATGTGTGCGCTATATGTAGGCACAATGCTTTTACAACACCGGCAGTTTTTTCTTTGAGAGTGTTTGCCATTGGTTTGAATGTATCAGGGGCAAAAAGCTTGCCTGCCTGTTTTAAGTTGGCTACTTGTTCATAGCACTCAACCAAGTCTTTTGTTGTTATGTCCTCACGGTTGCTGAATTTTTCCTCCATCAAAGAAATAATTGCATCCTTGCTTTTGGTTTCAAACAGGGGGATGATTTCATAGGCAACTTCATCCACAACGTGAACACTGCCTGAGCATATATCAAGCACAATATTGTAACCGCCGAGTTTATATTGATGTATCATTATAATTAAGCTCCTTATGAAAAAATGCCGCCTGAACGGCGGCATTTTGTTAAATTACTTCTTGTTCTCGCACTGCTGATTTGCGATACCGCAACTTGTTTTGCAGGCGGACTGACAGGAAGTCTGACATTCGCCGCAACCACCGTTCTTTGCGCTTTCGCAGAGATTGCGGGTTTCGATAGTTTTGATGTGATCCATAACATTCAACCTCCCATAAAAATGTATAAATATATTATCATAGTATAGTGTTATTGTCAATAGTTTCAATGTATTTTTAAAGCATATCAACCCGTAAAAAACAACACTGTTTGATGTTTATCTGTATCTGTAAATAAAGGTGATTTACTCTGTTTCCGTAGGTTCGATAACAGGCATATCAGGGGCTTTGGGTGCCTCAGGTACAACAGGTGTTTCAGGTAAAATAGTTGCCTCGGTTGAGGGGATTTCTCCTTCGGGCATCTGTGCAGGAATTGCTTCAGCAACAGGTGATGTGTCGGCAACAGGGGGTACATCAGCAACAGGGGGTACTTGTTGTGCTACAGGTGGTTGTACAGGCATTTGGAATTGTGTCTGACCGTAGGCAAGAGGCTGTGGCTGAACTTCTTGTTGCGGTTGGAGCTCTTGCTGTGGGGAAGCGACAGTCTGTTGGTATGTGCCTTGCTGATAAGTAACAGGCTG
>JAZULH010000021.1:0-20507 GCA_045602985.1 Acutalibacteraceae bacterium
CCTTGGTGCTTTAAGAGCCATAAAGCAGGCTGAGCCCCGCCTTGAGGTTCACATAAGCACACAGGCAAACTGCTGCAACTACTCTGCAGCTATGGCATATTACGAATTAGGTGCATCACGCATCGTTGTTGCCCGTGAAATGACTATAGATGAAATCGGCGAAATGCACGCACTTATCCCCGATGACCTTGAAATAGAGGCATTTGTGCATGGTGCTATGTGTATGGCGTACTCAGGCAGATGCCTTATTTCGTCATATATGAACGGCAGAAGCGGTAACCGCGGTGAATGTACACAACCCTGCCGTTGGGAGTATTATCTTGTCGAACGTAACAGACCTAACGAGTATTTAAAGGTTGAGGAATACGATGACCACTCTGCCCTGTTATCCTCCCATGATATGAAGGCTATAGGCTTTCTTGACAAGCTGTCCGAGGCAGGTGTGGACTCCTTTAAAATTGAAGGCAGAATGAAAACCGAATATTACGTTTCCCACGTGGTTAACGCTTACCGCAGAGCCATTGACAAATCCGCACCACTTGAACTTCTGGATGATGAGCTCAACGCCATAAGCCACCGACCGTACAACAGCGGATTTTACTTCGGTAATCTTGTACACGACCACAAAAATGACGGTCTTTACCATTGGGATTGCACCTTTGCAGGTGTTGCCCTGGAGGATTGCAAAGACGGTAAGCTAAAAATACAACAGCGTAATTTCTTTAAGCTTGGTGATAATATCGAGGTTCTGTCACCCGACTCCTTTGGTATGTCCTTTATCTGTACAGGCATTTACAACGAAAACGGGGACTCCTGCGACACCGCCTGCCATCCCCAGGAGATATTGACTCTCGACTGCACGGCAGATGTAAAGCAAGGGGATATTTTAAGAGTACGCACACAAAAAGAAAAAATCATTACGGATATCTGATATATGAATAATTGTGAAATCCTTGCTCCCGTCGGAGCGAGAGAACAGCTATATGCCGCAGTAAGATGCGGTGCAGATGCGGTGTACCTCGGTACAAGTGACTTCAACGCACGCCGCAACGCAGACAACTTCACAACAGAAAATCTAAAAGAAGCTGTTGACTACTGTCATCTGAGAAATGTCAAGGTTTTTGTTACACTTAACACCCTTATTTTTGACAGGGAGATCAACGACCTCTACCGCACCGTAAGAGCCATTGCCCAAAGCAATGCAGATGCAGTTATTGTACAGGACTTTGCCACGGTAAAAGCAGTACGTGAAATCTGTCCTCAAATGCCCCTGCATGCTTCCACACAAATGGCTATACACAATGTTCACGGTGCTCAATTGCTCGAGGATCTCGGCTTTTCAAGGATAGTTCTTGCAAGGGAGCTGTCTCTTGATGAAATTGCCCTTATACGCAACAGCGTCAATGCGGAGTTAGAGGTTTTCGTACATGGTGCTCATTGTATGGGTGCATCAGGCAACTGCTACCTTTCAGCAATGCTGGGAGAGCGTAGTGGCAACAGGGGGCTTTGTGCACAGGGCTGCCGCCTTAATTGGGTATCACGCCACGGCAGGGAATATGCACTGTCATTGAAGGATATGTCTTATATCGACAGCATAGAGGCTCTTGCTGACACAGGAGTAAACTCCTTTAAAATTGAAGGGCGAATGAAGCGCCCCGAATACGTTGCCGCCGCTGTTACAAGTCTGAAAAAAGCGCTGAACCATCAGATATATGACAAAGATGCTCTGCGCTCTGTTTTTTCCCGCAGTGGCTTTACAGACGGTTACCTAAAAGCAAAACGAACCATCGATATGTTCGGATACAGGGTGAAGGACGATGTTACATCGGCAAACGCAGTCCTCAAGGAGCTTGAGCTACTTTACAAAAATGATGTTCACCCTACTCCCCTGGATGCAAATCTGGTCCTCAGAAAAGGCGAAAGCTCGGTACTTACACTCTCATCAGGAGGTATCAGCGTCAGCGTTGAAGGCGACATTGCAGAGGAGCCCCGAAAAGCTCCCCTTCCGTATGAAATTGCATTACGCAGCATATCAAAATTAGGTGACACGCCGTTCAACCTTAGTAATTTCACCTATTCAAACGACAGCAACCTGACACTCTCCGCCTCGGCTGTCAATGATTTAAGACGACGTGGTACTGCAAGGCTGCAAGAGAAGCTGACATCTCCCCAAAAACGTATTTTTAACACAGAAAGCAAGCCGGTTATCCCCTATTCACAAAAAAACAACTTACAATACAGGGTCAGACTAAATTCATTTTCCCAATTTTCTCCATCCTTGTGTGATGCTGAATTTATAATTATGCCTGTGGATGAAATAATAGATAATGCAGACAAATTATCATTTGTTTTCCACAAGTTAATTGCTGAATTACCTGCTTTGATTTATCCGAACAACGAATCCGTAATTTCTCAAAAGCTGAAAACACTGAAAATCCTCGGCATTACACGCGTAATTACAGGCAACATAGGCGGTATAAGCATATTAAAGGAACAGGGCTTTGTTATTTTCGGCGGTCACGGACTTAATGTAACCAACACCTTAGCCCTGGAAGAATACAGCACTATGGGTATTGATGATATAACCCTCTCCTTTGAGCTGACTCAAAGAGCAATAGAGTCTTTGGGTGCCACCATCAGAAGAGGTATTATTATTTACGGTAATTTACCCGTTATGCTTATGCGCGCCTGTCCCCAAAAGGATTACGACGGGTGCGGCAGCTGCAACGGAGCAACCTTCCTGACAGACAGAAAGGGTATTAAATTCCCCGTGCTTTGTCACAACAGAGAATTCTCTGTACTGCACAACAGTGTACCCTTGTATCTGGGTGATAAAAATATTTCATCCGTAGATTTCGGTACACTATATTTCACCACCGAAAATGCGGCAGAATGCAGCCGTATTTTTGAAGTCTGCAAAAGTCGCTTGAACCTGCCCGGCAAAAAGACAAACGGGCTTTTCTCACGAGAATTACTATAAAGGAGTTGATTGAATGTCGGACAAAACCGCCATCATAATCGGCGCAGGACCTGCCGGTCTTACTGCCGCATATCAACTGTTAAAAACAACCGATATAAAACCGCTTATTCTGGAAGAAAGCCAATTTATAGGCGGTATATCAAGAACCGCTACCCATAACGGCAACCGCATGGATATAGGCGGTCATAGGTTTTTTTCAAAAAGCGAGCAGGTAAATGACCTGTGGCATCAGCTTATGCCTTTACAGGGTGCTCCTTCCTTTGATGATATTAAGACAAATACCGCAAAGGATTTATCTCCCAATGGACCTGACCCTGAAAAGGAAGAAAAGGTGTTGCTTTTACGAAACAGAGTTTCCCGTATATTTTATCTGAGAAAGTTTTTTGACTATCCTATCTCCCTTAAGCCCGAAACATTTATAAATATGGGGCTTTCACGCACACTCAAAGCAGGCTTCGGCTACCTTAACTCCTGTATTTTCAAAAAAGAAGAAACCTCCTTGGAAAACTTCTATATCAATCGCTTCGGCAGACCACTTTACGAAATGTTTTTTGAGGATTACACCGAAAAGCTCTGGGGCATAAACCCCTCGCAGATATCTGCTGACTGGGGTGCACAGCGAGTTAAAGGTCTGTCCCTGACAAAGGCAGTCCTCAACGTCCTGACCAAGCCATTCAAAAAGAAGGAAGAGGTAGAAACCTCACTCATAGAACAATTTTATTACCCCAAAAAGGGGCCGGGACAGCTTTGGGAAAGCCTTGCCTGTGAAATTGAGGCTATGGGTGGTAAAATACTCAAAAATAATTGTGTAAAAACAATTAAACTTCAAGATAAAAAAATCCGTTATGTAGGAGTCGAGACCCCCGAAGGCTTCAAGGAATATCAAGCAGATTATTACATTTCAACAATGCCTGTCAAGGATTTGGTTGAGGGTATGGGCGAGCAGGCGCCAAAAATTGTAAATGAAATTGCAACCACACTTCCTTACCGTGATTTTATAACCGTAGGATTATTGGTTGATAAGCTGCTTTTAGAGAATAAAACCAAGCACAAAACCCTGAGTAACATAGTACCTGATTGCTGGATTTATATTCAGGAAAGGGATGTAAGAATCGGCAGACTCCAGATTTTCAACAACTGGTCCCCTTATATGGTAAAAGACCCTGAGAATACCGTTTGGGTCGGTCTTGAGTATTTTTGTTCAGAGGGGGACGATATGTGGAATATGTCCGACAGCGACTTTATCCGCTTTGCCGCCGAGGAATTGAGCAGAATAGGCATAATTGACACAAACGATATAAAGGATGCCGTACGCATTAAAGTCAAAAAGGCGTACCCTGCTTACTTTGGTTCATACAACGAATTTGACAAGGTCAGGGAATATCTTGATTCCATTGATAACCTGTTCTGCATCGGCAGAAATGGTATGCACAGGTACAATAATATGGATCACTCCATGCTTACTGCCATAGAGGCAGTAAACTGTATAAGCCGCGGCAGTACCGACAAAAGCGCTATATGGAATGTCAACACCGAACAGGAATACCACGAAGAAAAAGAATAAAAATCATTGTAAAAAGAGGCTGTAAAAAACTCATCGTTTTTTACAGCCAATCTTTATTTTTTAAAACCCAACAAACTTTACAAACACAAAATGTAGACAACCTTTCTTGTTTATGCGTCTTGCAACAAACAATACATAAAAACTTGTTAATATTTACCAAAAACAATGTACATTTCAGATACATTTTATTCATCTGTTCACTCATTTCAAAAAACATTTTGTTGTGCATTTTGCACAATCAAATTGTGTATTGTTTGTGCATTTTCGCTTGACTTTTTGTTTCTTTTGAGTATAATAAAATTACAAGGTAAGCAACAGGCAAACCTTGAATAATACATAAGGAAAGGAGTCCGCAAAATGTTTGACTACCGCGTAATTGAGAAACAGCTTCTTAAAGAAATCGAAGCAGAAAGGGGCTTTTCCTTTAAAAAGCTTATGAAGATAATCAGCCTCGACGGTCTTTACAGAGAGATGCAGTAATCTTCATCCTTCTCAATAATAAGTTTTGTCCACCCGGTTCACCCCTATAAGCGCTGAATCGGGCGACAAAACAAGTTATAAATAGTTTCATAAAGCCAAAACAACAGCCGCATTCTCTGTAATGCGGTTGTTGTTTTTTACTATTTTTCAGTTCATTTTTTGTCCCTTTTTACATATTGAAAAGCATTTATATTTACTTTATAATTTACCTTATATTAATATATAATAGAGGAGGGTTCGCCCTTGATAAACATTGCGCTCGCAGGTACGTGGCACGTTCACTTTGAAGGCTATGCCAAAACTGTACAGGCAAGCCCCTTGTGTAAAATTACGGCACTCTGGGACCCTGACGAAGCAAACGGCAAAAAATATGCCGAAATGTTCAACTGTAGCTACGAGAATGATTATGACACTCTTCTTCAAAGGCAGGATGTTGACGCTGTTATGGTGTGCACCTCAACAGATATGCACCACGCTATAATCAAGAAGGCTGCGCAAGCAAAAAAACACATCTTTACTGAGAAGGTTCTTTGTTTTACACAGGCAGATGCCGAGGATGTTGCAAAAGCCGTAAAGGAGAATGATGTAAAATTCTGCATTTCCTTCGTCTGGCGCAGTAAAGGTGACTTTATCTGGATTAAGGAAGCTGTTGACAACGGTCTTATCGGCGAAGTCAATTACTGCCGTATGAGGAATGCACACAACGGCACTCTTGCAGGTTGGTTGCCTCAGACATTTTATGACCCTGCCACCTGTGGCGGCGGTGCTATGATGGATCTGGGTGCACACGGAATGTACTTCCTCAATTGGATATTGGGACAGCCTGTAAAAGCAACCTCTGCATTCACTAATGTTCAGGTGGATTCTGTGGAGGATAACGCTGTAACCGTTTTAACATACAAGAACGGTGCAATCGGCGTAAACGAAACAGGCTTTGTAGCTGCCAACAACCCCTTTGAGGTTGAAATTGTCGGCACAAAAGGCACAATACTGGCAGGCGGCTTTACAAACAAAGTTTGCTATAACACAGGCGATGGATGGGTTTTCCCCAACACTCCCCGTGATATTGACTCTCCCTTGAACCTTTGGATTAAGGGAATTGAAAACGGTACAGACATCCCTTATGGCATTGATGATGCCGTAGCCCTTTCAAGGACTATGGAAATGGCATATAAAAACATTATTTAAGGACAGGTGAAAATGAATGGCAAAAAAAATTAAAGCCCTCAAGGAAGGCTACGTTGTACCCGGAAGGGAAAAAACCGCATTTGCACTCAGCGGTCTCGGTCAGGGTATGATTTATGCAATGATGTCAAGCTACATCAGCGACTATTACACAAACGTACTTAAACTCCCTCTGCTTTTCGTTTTGTTGCTTATGTTAGGTGCTCGTGTGTGGGATGCTATCAATGACCCCCTTATGGGTATTGTAGCAGATAAACGCACAACAAAGCTGGGCAAGCTCAAGGGTTATATAGTTTATGCAACACCCCTTATTGCCGTGCTTACCATAATGATGTACACAAACCCCCACCTTTCAAAAACCGGCACAATGGTTTATGCCGCTGTCACTTATATTCTGTGGGGTATGGCATACACTATGGCAGACGTACCTTATTGGAGCATCCCCAATGTTATGACAGGCAACTCCGAAGAGCGCGGTCAGGTCGTATCCTTTGCAAAAACACTTAACGGCATCGGTACTGCTGTGCCCGAAGTGCTTCTTATCCTTGCACCTACTCTTATTCCCCTTATTTTCCCCGGCAAAAACTACTATGAAATGACTTACCTTTCAATGGCAGTTGTATGTGTTGTTTTCGGTGCATCTCTTTACGTAAGCGGTTATCCGAAAATCACCGAGCGTTATATTCCGAAGCCTAAAAAGCGCGAACCAGGCGAGCCTTCCACACTTGCACGTATTTTCAAATGCAAGCCCCTTATGCTTGTTGTAACAATGGGCGTGCTTTCAAGCGGTCGTTATATGATACAGGCAGCTGCTATTCACGTGGCAAGGTACGCATTTTACATAGGACCCGAGCTTACACCCGGTATGGACCCTGCACTTAAAGAGCAGTACATAAACGAAAGTGTCCGTAGTGTAAAAACAGTTTTCCAGGTATGCGCAATCGTAGGTATGTTCGGCGCAATGCTCCTTATGCCCATACTTATGAAAAAGTTTGACTACAAAAAGCTCCTCATCACAACCTGTCTTGCAGGCTTTGTAGCAAGTATTTTCACAACAATCATCGGTTGGAAAACTGCAAACTTCTATATCTGCACACCCTTTATTCTCATTTCCTGTATTCCTTTAGGCGTTATAAATGTTATATCAAATGCTATGATTTATGACTGCCTTGACTATATAGAGCTTAAAACGGGCTTCCGTGATAACGGACTCGGTTCAGCATGTCAGGGCTTCATCAACAAAATCGGTAACGCATTTGCAACCTGCGGCATTATCCTTATGTATATGTTCATTGATATCAACCCCGAAAATATGCTTGCAAACCAGGCAGTTGTTGCCGCAACAGAGCTTACACGAGTACAGAACTTCGGTATGTTCACACTTGTATCAATTGTGCCCGGTCTTAGTATGCTCCTTTGCTCAATCCCCATGTTCTTCTACAAAATCTCAGGCGATAACAAAAAGAAGATTATGGCTGAGCTTAAGGCAAAGCGCGAGGCAGAGGGCGTAGTAGTAGAATAAAACTGACACAGAAAAGAGTAATTTTTATGGATTGTATTTTTTGTAAAATCGCTAATGGCGAAATTCCCTCAACAAAGGTATACGAGGACGATACCGTTGTTGCTTTCAATGACCTTGAGCCACAGGCTCCGTCACACATACTTGTAATTCCCAAAGAGCACATTTCCTCAGCAGCAGATATTACTGCGGAAAACAGCGCTATAATTGCACATATTTTTGAAGTTATTGCCAAAATCTCGGCTGACTTAGGCTTCAAGGACGGTTTCCGTGTGGTCAACAACTGCGGTGACAGTGCCGGTCAGACAGTAAAGCACATTCACTTCCACCTTATGGCGGGCAGAGATTTTACTTGGCCTGCAGGCTGACCTTTTTACAGTAAGAGGTAATTTAAAATGAAACGACCGATGCTCCTTTCAGGCATAACCGTAACAGTTATTTGTGCACTTTTGAGTCTTTATCCTCAGAGTGCGGCTGTGCTTTGTGCCACAGGAGCATTGGTCTTTGTTTTATCCCTGATTATCAAAAAATCAGGGAAGGACACTACATTGCCAATTGCTCTCAGCCTTTGTGTATTTTTATCCTCACTTTCATTTTTCCTTTTCACCATAACCAGAGTTAATCCGTGTTTAAAGCTTCATAACACCACAACATCTGTTCAAGGCAAAATTGTTTCCTCGCCAAAAATAGTTGACGGTTTTTATAGATTTACCATAAAGACTGACAAAATCGGTCAGAATAACGCAAAGCATTTTATTACTGTAAATTACCCTTACAGTGAGTCCTCCCCCTTAGAATTATACGACTATATCCATCTTGGAGATACCTATCTGAGCGTACCTGAGGATGAACAAAACAATTTTTATACTGCAGATATTGCTGACGGAATTTTATTATCCGCAATTCCTGAGAGGATAATTCATCTCAAGAGCAGCAGCAAAACCCCATATTACTACTGTCTTAAATTCAAGGAGACTTTGATTAACAGAATAAATACCTCCATGTCCGACGGCAACGGTGGCCTTTTATCGGGTATGCTGTTCGGAGAAAAAGCAGGCATAGAATACGATACTGTCAAGGCATTCCGTAACAGCGGTATTGCTCATCTCCTTGCCGTTTCCGGTTTACATACCGCCTTGTGGTGCGGCTTGTTATTAAGCATATTAAAGCTATTCAACGCACGGGATAAAATCGGTGCTTTTGCTTGTATTATATTCCTTGTTGCTTTTTGTACTGTTTCTGCTTTTACACCCTCTGTTATAAGGTCATCCTTAATGACCTCCTGTGCTTTATTGGCACCGTTATTCAAGCGACGCGCTGATTCCTTTAACAGTCTGGGGCTTGCCGTTACAATTATTCTTCTTTTCAATCCCTACACAGTATGCAGCATAAGCTTCCAGTTATCCGCCGCCGCAACAGCAGGCGTTCTTGCCGCCTCTTCTTGTACCGAAAGGATTTACGGATTGTGCAAAGGTATACCCGGCAAGCGATTTAAAGCTCTGTGTATTTATATATTGTCTTCTATTACGGTAAGTGCTTTTTCGGGTCTTTTCACATTACCTGTATCAGCATACCATTTTGGCGTTATAAGCTTACTTGCCCCTGTAGCAAATATATTGTGTGTAAAACCCGCATTCTACGGTCTGCTTACAGGTACATCGGCAACTCTACTTTCACTTATATCTACAGTTGTACCCAAAAACATTGCCTTCCCCCTGTATGATATTACCGAGTTTATTCTGAATCTGGTTTCAGTTATATCAAAACATATTTCCGATATTTCAATATGCACCCTGCCTGTACATAAAACCTGGCTTGTTAACGGACTTGTGGCAGGTTTTGCGGTATTTATGGTCGGTGCTTTAATATACAAGCTCACATCCAAAAAACTAATTATAAAATTCACTGCAATTCTTATGGTGCTGTGTGTTTTCATCTGTATTTTTGTGCCGCTTGCCCCCACCAAATACAAAAACACATTAACAGTTGTTTCTTCGGGAAATAATATCTGTATTGTGCTGCGTTCAGGCACACACTATGCCTTTATTACAAATTCAACTGTAGAAATACCTTCAGACACACACGATTATCTTCCGAAGGCCACAAGCGAAACTTTTGATTATTACATTGCAACATATCTAAACAAAACCAATCTTTACACCCTTGAAGCAATGGAAAACCGTTACCATCCTAAGGAAACCCGTATAACAAAGGCGATACACACCCTTTGCAATACACAAAATGTATCACCGCCGCCAAACACCTTTATAGAAACACGTGGAGAATATGCCCTTTCTTCTGAAATAACCTTTGAAATCATTGACACATACCCTGTACAATATGCTATAATAAGGGGTAAAGAAAAAACAGTATACGTTCACCTTTACGGTGACACCCGTCTGTCAGATGTGACAGATACATCAGCTGCAGATGCGTTTGTTTTTAACGGTGCAGTACCCGACATCATACAACCAAATCTTGACACAATAATTATAAGTGGTGAAAGCAGCCTGATTAATGACAAAAACGCTTCCTACCTGCAGCAACAATGCAAAAGCCTATACTTCACAGCCCGAAACGGCAATGTTCAAATAACGATATAATCCCACAAAGGAGTAGCTATGGCACAGTTCAACGAAGACGCCTTAAAAAAGCAAATTAAAAGCGGCGAGTTTGCCCGTGTATATTTCATATACGGTAACGAAGGCTACCTTAAACAGCACTACGCCTCAACGATATGCTCCAAAGCCGTGGCAAAGGATTTTGAGGACTTCAACCTCAAAAAGCTTGACGGCAAGGACACAAGCCTTAACGAGATTTATGACTGCGTTTCATCATTCCCTATGATGAGCGATTTTACCTGTACTCTTGTAAAGGATTTTCCTTTTACTGAATATATCGGTGACCGAGGAAAGCTGGACAAGGAATTCGAGTCTGTTATTACAGATATTCCCGAAACATCAATCCTTGTTTTCTGGATGGATACCATTGAGTTTGATGATAAAAACACAAAATGGTTAAAGGTAGTTAAAATCATTGACGAAATCGGAGTATGCGCCCGTATTGATAAACGTACCCGTTCCGCGTTGGAAAAACTGCTTGTAGCCTCTGCCGCGAAAAAGGACTGCACACTCTCGCGCGAGAATGCAGGCTACATAATAAACCTTGTAGGCGAAGATATGAGCACACTCCAGAATGAGCTTAACAAGGTTTGCGCATACGCAGGCGGTGGAGAAATCAACCGTAACCACATCGATAAAACAGTAATAATCTCTGTGGAAGCAAAGATTTTTCAGCTTTCACGTATGATAGTAAAGGGTGAAGCTGACAAAGCTTTTGAAAACCTTTCCAACCTTTTCAAGCTTCGTGAAGAGCCTGTTGTAATACTCAGCGTGCTCTCCAAAGCCTTTGTTGATATGTACCGTGTTAAAGCCATCAAGGAAACAGGTGCGCCTTACTCCCGCTTGGCAGATGACTTCCCGGGGGCATACAAGGGCAAAACATTTATCCTTGATAATGCCGCCAATGACGGAAAAAACTATTCGGTCACACAGTTGAAGGAGGCTATGGACTTGCTCTCCGATGCAGACAGACGTCTAAAATCCACAGGTGAAGATGGTAAAACCGTTATAGAAGAACTTATATTAAGGTTGCTGAGATTATAATGATAAAAATCGACAGAGCAGTTATTGTTGAAGGTCGCTACGATAAAATAAAGTTATCCTCAATTCTTGATGCGGTTATTATCGAAACAGAAGGCTTCGGTATCTTCAACAATAAAGAAAAGCAAGCGCTTATACGAAGGCTTGCTCAGACAAAGGGTCTGCTTATTCTTACAGATAGCGATTCTGCCGGATTCAAAATACGCTCCTTTATTCGCGGTATGGTGCCTAAAGAACAAATCAAGCACGCTTACATTCCTGACATTTTCGGCAAAGAAAAACGCAAAACAGAGGCCTCAAAGGAAGGTAAATTGGGAGTCGAAGGCATCAGACCCGAAATAATTATTGATGCATTATCAAAAGCAGGTGTATTGTGCGAAGAGGTCGAAAGCCTCCCACGCAGAGAAATTACCAAGTTGGACCTGTATGAAGACGGGCTTTCGGGCGGTGATGACAGCGATGCTTTAAGAAAAAGATTGTTGAAGCATCTGCAATTACCCGAAAGACTTACTTCAAACGCTCTGGTTCAGATACTAAACACATTTTTAACATACGAAGAGTACAAAACCGCAGTTAAGGAAATTAAAAATGGTTAACAAGAACGATGAAATCAAACTGAACATAACAGGCTACACCTCCGAAGGCGGTGGTGTGGGCAAGCACGACGGACAAGCCATTTTTGTAGAAAACACCGCCGTGGGTGATGAAATACTTTGCCACATCATAAAGGCAAAAAAGACCTATGCCGTCGGCAAAGCAGTAAAAATAATCAAACCTTCAGAGCACCGCATTGAGCCTGAATGTCAGGCTTTTAAATCTTGTGGCGGATGCTCCTTTGCACATATAACCTATGATGAAGAGTTGAGCCTTAAAGAGCAAAAGGTAAAGGATGCTTTTGCTCATATAGGCGGTCTTGAACCTCCTTTTGCGCCAATTATTGCCTCACCCTCTGTGTGGCGTTACCGTAACAAGGCGCAATATCCTATCCGCCGTGAAAACGGTATCTTAAGCATAGGCTTTTATGCCAAAAAAAGCCACAGAGTTATTGATGGCGGTGACTGTCTTTTACAGCCCAAGGAATTTACACAAATAGTTGAAATCGTAAGAGATTGGATAAACCAAAACCTTGTTACTATTTACAGCGAAACAACCTGCAAGGGGCTTATACGTCACCTGTATCTGCGCAAGGCATTTGCCACAGGTGAGATTATGGTTTGTATTGTTATTAACGGCAACACAATACCGCAAAAAGACAAGCTTACAGAAAAGCTGAATAGTGTTAATGGCTTTAAAACACTTATACTCAACATTAACCGTGAAGAAACTAATGTTGTTTTAGGCAAAGAATGTGTCCCTGTTTCAGGCGACGGCTATATTGAAGACATTCTTTGTGGTATAAGGGTTAAAATATCTCCCCTTTCATTTTATCAGGTCAATCGTGACGGTGCAGAGCTGTTGTACAACAAAGCTGCTGAATATGCCTCGGTAAGCGGTAATGAAGATATACTTGACCTTTATTGTGGTGCAGGTACAATCGGCCTTTCAATGGCAAACAAGGTTAAATCTGTTACGGGTGTTGAAATTATACCTGAGGCCATTGAAGATGCAAAACAAAATGCACTCAACAATAATATAAGCAACGCAAGGTTTATTTGCGGTGATGCCTCTGATGCAGCAGAAAAGCTAAAAACAGAGGGTATAACACCCACAACAATTATACTTGACCCGCCCCGCAAGGGCTGTGCCCAGGAGCTTTTAAAAACAGTTACAGAGATGTCACCCGAAAAAATAGTTTATGTTTCCTGTGACCCTGCCACACTTGCACGAGATTGTGCAAGACTTCTGACCTTGGGATATGAAGTACAGGAAGTTACACCTGTTGATATGTTCCCGAGAACAGCGCATGTAGAGAGTGTGTGTTTACTGTGCAAGGCACAGTAAACACAGCGATATAAATTCATACTGAATTTGCGATATACCTATCGGTGCGATATGTGCCTTACGGCACGTGAATCTATAAATATTTTCCAAGGAGAATGTAATATGGAATTACCAAGAACCTATGTCCCCTTTAAGGAATGGAAAGAAAAATCAAAGCAGACCGAATACACAGAAAAAACGCCCTTGCTTAACAAGGATGGTACTCTTAATGCAAAAGGCTGGGCAAGTCACGATGTTTTCCTGTATGACCGCAACCTTGACAAAAACGGAATTATGAGCCGTAAGGAATGGGATTTTTACACTATTTCAGACGATAAATACCAAATTCTTGTAAGCTTTGCAAATATTACTGTCGGTGGTTACGTTTCGGCAAAGCTGATGGATATAAAAACAGGCGAGGTTATTGTTGATGCAATGCAGTATTTCCTCGGCACCAACAAGCACGTCCCCCCTGCAACAAGTGAAGCTCCCAACAGATACAAGGACAAAATCGGCAAGGCAGAGTTTGACTTTGACACACAGGAAACAAAGCGCACACTATGGTTCCGCAAAATGCACAAGGGTAAGCTTGTGGAATGTAATGTTGAAATGGATATTCTGCCCGATTCTGAGGTTATTACAACTGTACTCCCCTTTGACGGTGATGACACCAAGTATTTTATGACTACCAAGCAAATGTGTATGCCCTGTTCGGGCACCTTTAAATATGGTGACTATACTTACGAATTCACAAAGGATAAGGCTTTTTGCGTTTTGGATTGGGGTAGAGTAAACACCGTACACAAAATGGTATGGTATTGGGGAAGCGGCTCTACATACCACTATGATGAAAAAGGTGAAAAGCACCTTTTGGGGTGGGAAATTACCTGGGCAATCGGCAACGAAAGCCATGCTACCGAAACCGCAATTTTTTATGACGGAAAGGCTCATAAATTCGGTGCGGTTGATGTGGAAACCTTTCCTAAAGGTAGATTTATGGAGCCCTGGAAAATCATTTCTGAGGATGGGCGCTTCAATATGACCATGACCCCCACCCTTGATAACCATAGTGATATCGATTTCAAGGTGGGCAGAATGAACTGCCATCAGGTTTACGGTCTTTGGAACGGCGATGTAACCCTTGACGACGGCACAAAAATTGAAGTTAAAGATTTACTGGCATTCTGTGAATATGTAGAAAACAGATGGTAAACATCTTGAACATAAAGCAAAAATTCTTATTTCAATCTATAAAAAGAGGCTGTAAAAACAATCGTTTTTACAGCCTCTTTTATTTATATTTTATTTTTTTATTTCCTTTGCGGTTACGATAGACTCAGAGCTTGCAATGTATGAAATATTAATTACATCACCAACATTGAGTATAACCACACCGGCTTCATCTGATGCAGAAATTGAATAGTAAACAGGCTTGTTATCAACTGCAATGTAATAAACGCTGTTACCGTTTACAACTGCTGTTCTGATATCAGTAATTGTACCGCTAAGCTTAGCAAGCTCGGCAGGCTTCTGTTCTGTACCGGAAGTTCCACCGTTAACATCGCCACCCAGGGCATCAGGCAGAACTGCATCATATGAGATGTTGAGAGATTTTTTAGTACTTGTTTTTACTCGCTCAACATAAGCCTTAAGACAAGCCTCAAGGTCAGGGTTAGCGTCATTTTCGCTACGAACAGCATCGTTAACGCGCTCAACGCTTACCATTGCATAGCTCTTAACGATATCGTTATCCTTAAGTGCCATAAAGTATGTTGCTTCACCATCAATATTAAGCAGGATGGGGAATGTTGCAAGCCAGCCCTTATCGGAAACAATACCCTGTGCAGATTTCTGGGCACCGCTTTCTGTGGTACCTGCAATCTTCTGGAACACAGCCTCCTGTGTACGCTGGTTAATAATTGCAAAGCCGATAATTGAATCGTCATTTGTTACAGATGTAACACCTGTGTAAAGCCAAACGTCATCACCGCTTGCAATACAGCTTGCACCCTGTGTTGTAACAATAACATTTTCCTGACCAATGTAACCGTTAATGAAACCGCCGTTGTATTTGCCGTAGTAGTTGTACTGCTGAACAAGGAGGTCCTCAGAATAAATCTGGTCAATCCACTGTATGCTTTCGTCTGTTCTGATCTGTTCAAGGTCATAGTACTTGATATTATTCTTATCGCAAGCATCAACAAGAACAACGCCGATAACATCCTTACCGCCTAAAAGGCCGACTGTGTTATCTATGCGCTCACATACCCAATAGGGATGGCCCTCTTCATTAATTTCCAGCGAAGGTGTGCCGAACATATATGTGGGGTATTTAAAGCGGAGCACACGGTCAAGACGCTCGTTGAGATATTCGCTTGTTGAAACCTTGATGTTGGGAAGATTTGCAGCTGCAAGCTTAACAACCTCTGCCTCCTGGGTGTACATATTAACCTTAACATACGCCGGGAAGCCCTCGTTTGTATTTTTAATCCATTTAAAAACATCGCCGTACTTCAAGGGGAATATTCTGTACGGATTACCCTCAAAGTTAATCTGTGTTGAGTATGCATCATCAATAACAAACTGTGAAACATAGTCGCTGAGCTCACCAAGAGTCTTGTTTGCAAGCACAAGGGCAGCATCCTTATCAATCATAGGAACACTGCTGAAATCCTCAAGACTTGTAATAGTAGTAATGCTCTTTTCGCTCTCGCCGAAATTCTGAGTTTCAACGCTGATGATTTCACTATATGCCTTTGCTCTGAACAAAGGTGCAGATGTAAGGTAGCCAATACCAAAAACAAGTGCAAAAACAACACCTATAGCAACAGGAATAATTGATTGCTTTTTTACATACGGCACATATTCAGGCTTTACAAACGCCTTTGTTGTGATTATTGCCATACCAATGTAAATTGCAATTACTACAGCAACATACACATAAAGCTCGGTAGCCTTGAAATTAAGTGCAGGGAGCATAAAATAGTATGCAATTGCAGCACCTATGATTGTTGCAATAATACAAATTATGATTTTGAGAACCTTCTTTTCCGGGGGGATAACTACCTCCTTGGGTCTGCCCTTACCTGAAAAATCCACTTTAATGGGGTCCATTATGTCAACTCCTTTGAAATAAATACCAATATATTATAAACTAAGGCACTATCAATTACAAGCCTTATTTTATAAACAAATTACGACTTTTCAGCCACTTTCCAATTACAAACGCTGTCATAAACATTCAGATTTTCATCAATGCCCACAACATTCGGATTCAAGGACACTACTGCCTTTCTGTAAAACAATGAGATTATGGGAACATTGGTGCTCAGGGATTCCGCAAATGCCGTAGCAGAAAGCTCTCCGCTGCGATATGCCGAAAACTCCTCATAAAACTCCTCGTTAACGCCATAATTGAGTGAACCGTTTTTTGTAAAGAACTCTGACATATTATAGTTATCGGTCAATACTGTTTCACCAACATAAAGACCGTAATATCCCTCTTCAAGAGCCTTTACATATTCTTCCACAGTTTTCTTTTCGGTAATGTTGGCATTAAATCCTAAATCCGTCAACGACTCTTTAAGCGCCTCAGCTACACGCAGCTTATATTGATTCTGCGAACATACCAGTATGCTTACGCTCAGAATATTGTTACCGTTTGTCCTGATGCCTTTTTCATTTACCTTGTCATACCCGTTACGCTCCAGAATAGCTATAGCCTTTTCAGTTTCACCCTTAATTCCGGCAATTTCAGAAAGGCTTACAAATGCATTTTCTTTTTTAAATGGGGTAATGGTAGGTGTCCCCTGTCCCAAAAAGGATGACGCCACAATAGCAGAACGGTCTATACCGATATTTATTGCCTGCCTTACCCATTGGTTGCAGGTAACCGAACCCTGCCAGGTTGAATTAATTCCGATATAAACAAAATTATTAATATCCTGGGAAATTGTTTTTGAAGAAAGGTTTTTATAATTCCCTGAGCTCAGGTCATTTTTGTAGACGCTGATTTCATTTGCCTTAAAGGGATATACAGGACTTGAAACTCCTGCCATATCGTAAAGAGCAATCTGCTTATTCCAGTCGGGTTCAAAATCACGATGATTAACATTTACCTGAAGGTACGGAATATGGTCAAGGTATTCAACCGAATATTTACCGCTTCCGATATAATTCTCGCCCGACTTCCTTATTATGGGAAAGGTAAGAATATTTAATACCATATTGTCAGGGTTATACAGGTTAAAAATGATTGTGTATTTATCCTTGACTGTGACGGAGGATATGTTGCTCAACGCTGCTTTGTAATATTCATTATTCTTTGCTCTGTCGTACGAAACCTTAACATAATCCGCTGTCAGTAAAACTCCGTCAGTAAATTTTACACCTGACAGCAATTTAACGGTGACAACCTTTCCCTCCACCTTGCCGCTTACAGCAAGAAGCGGTAAGCCGTTACCATCCTTGGTAGCAGTAAACAAGCTCTCATATATAACAGGTATTAAATCTCTGTTAAGACTGCTTTTGGCGGCGTAGGGGTAAAACTCGTCAGAGCTTGTATATGGCAATGAAATATCTGCATCAATAATCTGGGTAGGCAAAACATAATCCTCGGGGCGGGTTGTTTCATCAACAGGCTTTTTACCGCAGGCACCAAACCCTGCCAGTACAGAAAAAACAAGCAATATAGAAATTACTTTTTTCATCCCTTTACACTCACCCTCTCTATAGATTGTGCCTTGCCTGTTTTCTCATCAATTTCAATTATACAGGCATTCATAGTGTATTCGCCGTCCGGATTTTGAAACCGTACAGGTAAATTAGTTTTGAATTTTTTTATAACTAATTCCGGAGTAATACCCAACACAGATTGTGTCGGTCCTACCATTCCCACATCAGTTATATATGCTGTCCCCTGTGGCAAAAGCTGTTCATCCGCTGTCTGCACATGGGTATGAGTACCGAGAAGTGCAGTAACCTTACCGTCAAGGTAAAAGCCCATAGCACGTTTTTCTGCAGTTGTCTCCGCATGGAAATCAACAATAACTGTTTTACAACCGTCAATCTCCGCAAGGGCTCTGTCTATTTCATTAAAAGGATTGCCCAACGGCTCTGAAAAAACCGTTCCCAACATATTTATAACCGCAATACGGTATCTGCCCTTATCAATTATGCCAACACCCTTACCCGGGGCTCCCGACGGATAGTTATACGGTCTTACCACAGGCACATCACCATCAAGGTAGTCCATAATCTCCGGCCGTTTAAAAATATGGTTACCCATTGTCAGCATATCAACACCGCTGTCAAGAACCATATTGACAGACTTAGGGGTAACACCATTGCCTTGTGCCGAGTTTTCTGCGTTGGCTATGCAAACATCTATGTTGTTTTTTCTTTTAAAGTCAGGCAGTTTTCTTAAAAGGAAATTGCAACCGCCTTCACCAACAACGTCACCTAAAAAAAGTAAACGCATATTGTGTACCATCGTTTCTATATACAGATTTTTAATAAAAACAAGCGAAACCGCCAAGGGTTCGGGGTTCCGCTTTGTTCATTCTGATTATTTTGCAAAATCAATTGCACGGCTCTCCCTGATAACATTAACCTTAATCTGACCGGGATATTCAAGCTCGCCCTCGATTTTCTGAACGATGTCACGGGCAAGAAGAACCATCTGGTCATCGGAAACTGCCTCTGGTTTAACCATAATACGAACCTCACGGCCTGCCTGAATTGCAAAAGCATTATCAACACCGGCAAAAGATGTTGTAATTTCCTCCAGCTTCTGCAGACGCTGTATGTAAGACTCTATGTTCTCACGTCTTGCGCCCGGGCGTGCCGCAGAAATAGCGTCAGCCGCCTGAACAAGGCAAGCAATAACAGTCTTTGCCTCAATATCGCCATGGTGTGCCTGAATTGCGTGGATAACCTGGTCGCTTTCTTTGTTTTTGCGTGCAACCTCAACACCCAATTCGATGTGTGTACCCTCTTTTTCGTGGTCAAGTGCCTTACCGATATCGTGCAGAAGACCCGCTCTTTTTGCAAGCTTAACATCAGCACCAAGCTCAGCAGCCATAAGACCTGCAAGGTATGAAACCTCAAGTGAATGGTTAAGAACATTCTGACCGTAACTTGTACGGTATTTAAGCTTACCGAGAAGCTTAATAATCTCACCATGGAGACCGTTCACACCTGCATCAATAACAGCCTTTTCACCTGTCTGACGGATGGTGTTTTCAACCTCACGTTTTGATTTTTCATACATTTCCTCAATGCGTGCAGGATGAATTCTGCCGTCGGAAACAAGCTTTTCAAGAGTGAGCCTTGCAATTTCACGGCGCACGGGCTCAAAGCATGATACTGTGATTGCCTCAGGAGTATCGTCAATAATAAGGTCAACACCGGTGATGGTTTCAATTGTGCGGATATTTCTACCCTCGCGGCCGATAATACGACCCTTCATTTCATCACTGGGGATAGTAACAACAGAAATTGTTGCCTCTGCCGCGTGGTCGGCAGCACAGCGCTGAATAGCACCGGAAATAACTTCACCTGCAAGCTTATCCATATCATCCTTAAGCTGCTGCTCATAGTCATAGATTTTGGTAGCTTTCTCGTGGGTGAGTTGCTCGTCAAGGCTTTTAAGGAGCACGTCCTTAGCCTGTTCCTTAGAATAACCTGAAATTCTTTCAAGAATTTCAAGCTGGCTTCTTTTAAGGGATTCAACCTCCTGCTCTTTTTCCTCAATAGCCTTGATTTTCTGAGCAAGAGCCTCCTCCTTCTTTTCCTGTGCTTCTACCTTTTTGTCAAGGTTTTCTTCCTTTTGGGTAATTCTGCGTTCCTGACGCTGAACCTCTGCGCGTCTTTCACGCAGGTCGTGCTCTGTTTCGGAACGGAGCTTATGAATTTCATCCTTAGCTTCAAGGATGGATTCCTTTTTCTTTTGCTCTGCCTCAGTCATTGCGTTGTTTACAATGCGTGCAGCCTCCTGAGTGGCTGAACCGATGGCTGCCTCTGCAACCTTTTTACGGTGAGCACCGCCCAGAACAAAACCGATAACACCGCCCACAATAAGCGCAATAACACCGATAATAACTGGCATAAATAAAATCTCCTTTCTGAAAATTTGTTCAAAAGTCATTAATTAAAAATAAAAATGACGGATGAACCATCCGTCATACCTGGAATGGA
>JAZULH010000022.1:0-11105 GCA_045602985.1 Acutalibacteraceae bacterium
GTCTCACGGGAGAATGAGGATGTTGTTGACAGCATAAAAAACCTGCTTTCCATATTTGAAGGCAGTATGCCTGTTTATGTGTATTTTGAAAGCACAAAACAATATCAGTACTTGTGCATGGAGTACGCCGTAACTGTTAATTCTCCGCTGGAAAAAGAGCTTAAATATATTTTAGGTGAGGATAATGTTGTTATCAGACAATAAAAATCCCACTTATTTGTCTAATTTTGGTTTTTTCTCTTGTAAGATTAGTTTTTGTATGCTATAATTCCATAGTTATTTATTATTGTTTTGGTATGGAGGTACTGAAAGTGAAAACAATTGGTGTTCTTACAAGTGGCGGAGACGCCCCGGGTATGAATGCGGCAATCCGTGCCGTTGTCAGAAGTGCATGCGAAAGCGGTATGCGCGTAATGGGTATCCGTCGTGGTTATAAGGGTCTTATTGAGGGCGATATGTACGAAATGAATCTTCGTACAGTTTCCGATATTATCCATCGTGGCGGTACAATGCTTTATTCAGCACGTTGTCCCGAGTTTGCTGAATCAGCGGTTCAGGATAAGGCTGTTGAGGTTTGTAAGGAATTTGGTCTTGACGGTATTGTTACAATTGGCGGTGACGGTACATTCAAGGGTGCTCGTGCACTTACACTTAAGGGTATTCCCTGTATCGGTATTCCCGGTACAATTGATAACGATATAGCATCTTGCGACCATACTATCGGTTACGATACTGCACTTAACACAGTTATGGATATGGTTGACAGAATCCGTGATACCACAGAATCACACGATCGTTGCTCAATTGTTGAGGTTATGGGCAGAAATGCAGGCTATCTTGCACTTAATGCAGGTATTGCAGTCGGTGCAACATGTATCCTTATTCCTGAGGTTGATTATGATATTGATTCATACATCATAGAGCGTATGAAACGTACCCAGAAAACAGGTAAAGAGCACTTTGTTATTGTTGTTGCTGAGGGTGTTAAGGGTATTGACTCCGCATCACTTGCAAAGTATATTGAGCAGAAAACAGGTGTGGAAAGCCGTGCAACTGTTCTTGGTCACGTACAGCGCGGTGGTTCACCATCTGTATTCGACAGGGTTCTTGCAAGCCGTATGGGCTTCTATGCAGTTCAGCTTCTTAAGCAGGATATTGGTAATCGTGTTGTTGCTTCCAAACAGGATCAGATCGTTGATTATGATATTATTGAGGCACTCAATATGAAAAAATCCATTGATTTAGAGCTTTACAGAATTGCTAACGAAATTTCAATCTGATTTTTTTGAAAATTTGACTCTGAGTTTTCTCAGAGTCTTTTTTTTTTATAACTAAATTTAACATTTTTAAATGCACCTTTTGTACACAAATTAAATTGTGTGAGATGGAGGTGCAAAAATGAAAAAAAGCAAGGTTTTGTATGGGCTTTGTTCAATAATTCTGTCTGCCGTACTTATGATTACCGTGTTTTCGTCGTCGGCATTTAACGAAATAAGCGTTGCAGATGTAAAAATAGAGGGTGTAAGCGGACAGATTGATGCTATACGTGCGAGAATAATACATCACCTGAATGGTGAACAACAAACAACTGAACCTGTTGCAGAGCAAAAATACACCCGAGTGTATGTTGGCGGTTTTCCTGTGGGTCTTAAATTATATGCCGATGGTGTTGTTGTGGTAGGTACAGAAGCCGTTGATACTGAAAAAGGCTATATAAATACTGCAGAAAAAGCCGGATTAAAGGTCGGCGATATAATTAAACGAATAAACGGGGAAAGTGTAGCAACAAACAGCAGAGTATCAAAGCTTATTGAAGAAAGCAACGGTAATGCAATTGAGTTGGAGGTGTTACGTGACGGTCAGATTCTTAGTTTTTCATTTAACAGTGAATATTCCGTTAGTGAAGGAAAGTATAAGGCAGGTATATGGGTGCGTGACAGCTCTGCCGGTATCGGAACCGTAACCTTTTGTACAACGGATGGCTTGTTTGCATCTTTAGGTCACGCCGTATGCGATATTGATACAAAGGATGTTGTTCCCATTTCCCAGGGTGAATGTACTCATGTGAATATTACAGGCTATTCAAAGGGGACAACAGGTACTGCAGGGGAGTTGTGCGGTGTTCTGGATAGCGAGAAAACAGGGGATGTATATTATAACGGTGCTTTGGGTGTGTACGGAGAGTTCAATACACTTCCTCAAACAGAAATTGTTAATGTTGCTCCTCGGGAAAGTGTTAAAACAGGGGAGGCTTTTATATATACGACACTTGAAAATAACGTAACAGAAAAATATTCGGTTAAAATTAAGGCTATTGATTTAGATTCTTCTGATAATAAAAATCTTGTTATTGAAGTAACTGACCGACGATTGTTGGAAAAGACAGGTGGTATTATACAGGGGATGTCGGGCAGTCCCATTATACAAGATAATATGATTGTAGGTGCGGTTACCCACGTTTTTCTGAATGATCCTACAGGCGGATACGGTATTTTTGCCGAAACAATGCTGGAAACCGCATTGGATGTGGTAGGTCAACAAATAAAAATTGCATCATAAAAATTAATTCCATCCCTGAGTTCTGATACTTTCGGATGGAATTTAACAAACTTATAATATATGTATATTTATTACTATCATTAGTAAAAAATATGAAATATTAACCAAAAATGAAAAACTCTTGATAAAATTTTATCTATTTGTTATAATCGATTTGTAGGTATTTTTCCTAAAAATACATAAGAAATGAGGATGTTGTTATGGAAAACAACAAAAAGCTCAGGCCCTTTGGCAAGCGTGATTTAATTGCTTACGCCGCCGGTGACCTTGGTTGTAACATGAGCTTTGCATTGAAAAGCTCTATTATGGCTATTTTCTGGACTCAGTTTATGGCTCTTGGTGAAGAAATGTATGCTTCACTTCTTTTACTCGTTCAGGTATGGGATGCTATTAATGACCCGTTGCTTGGTTCATTGTTCGATGCTGACCGCAGAAAATACAAACGCGGCAAATTTAAAGCATATATTCTTATTGGTGCTATAGGACTTTTATTCTCAGGCTTTTTCTTCTTCCTGCCTGTTCCCGGTGCACCTAAGGTAATGCGCTGCATTATGTTCGTTCTCGGCTATGTTCTGTGGGATGCTTTCTATACAGTTGCAAACGTACCATACGGTTCAATGATGTCTGTTATTACAACAGATGGTTCACAGCGTGCACAGCTTTCAACATTCCGTTCAATAGGTTCAATGGTGGGTAATATCGTTCCTATGGTTCTTTTACCTGTTATTTGCTACGATGCAACTCAGAACCTTAAGGGTGAAACTGTTTTCATTGCTGCTGTTATTATGGGCGCAATAGGCTTGTGCTGCTTCCTGTTTATGCTTAAAAATACCACAATCCGTGTGGAAGAAAACGATGTTACCATCAGCGAAAAGAAGCAAAAATTCAATGTCTTTAAGGCTATGGGTAACTTTATGAAAAACCGTGCTGCTATCGGTGCAACACTTGCTGCTATGGCAATGTTTATCGGTATGCAGGGTTCAACTACAGCTACAACAGTTCTTTTCCAGTCATACTTCGGCAATGCAAAAGCATCGGGTGTTATTATGCTTATCAGCTACCTTCCCATGTTCTTGTTTATGCCCTTTATTAAAAAGATTGTTGACAAATTCGGTAAAAAAGAGGCTTGTGCTGCCGGTTCTGCAGTAAGCGTGTTTGGTGCACTTTTACTGTTCCTGCCCTTGGGTAACGGCTCAGCAGGTCTTATAGGTTACATTATTGCACAGGCATTCTTCGGTTTGGGTCTTGGCTTCTATACTTGCGTATCCTGGGCACTTATGGCAGATGCTATTGACTACAACGAGTGGAAAACAGGCGCTAAGGAAGAGGGTACTGTATATTCACTTCACTCTTTCTTCAGAAAGCTTGCTCAGGGTCTCGGACCATCAGTTGTTATCCTTATTATGAGTGCACTCGGTTATGTTGGTGAGCTTGGTGCAGACCAGCCCTTCGAGGTTGCAGAAAATATGAAGTGGCTTGTTGCAGCACTATATTCATTCAGTGCTATTGTAATGTTTGTTTCTATTGCATTTATTTATGACCTTAACAAGAAAAAGGTTGCTGAAATGACTGCTGATCTTGCTGAAAGAAGAGCAGTAAGCGGTGTAGATGCAGAATAATCAGTTTTTCGGGTGTCCGGCGTAAGTCGGACACCTAATAATAAATCAGGAGAAAATATATGAGAAAAACCATAAATATAAATCGTAAATGGGCATTTTCCAAGTGCGCAACTGAGGCACCTGCCTCAATTGACAGCAAGTGGAATTTTGTCAACATTCCTCATTCATGGAATGCTATTGATGGCCAGGATGGCGAGAACGACTATTACCGCGGTACCGCCTGGTATGCAAAGGAAATTTCAAAATCATCTCTGCCTGAGGCAGATCTTTATTACATTGAATTCCAGGGTACAAATTCATCTGCAGATGTTTATGTTAACGGTAAAAAGCTTGCTCACCACGATGGCGGTTATTCAACCTGGCGTGTTGATATAACAGCAGAGCTTAAGGATAATAATATTATCGCTGTTGCAGTTGATAATTCCCCCAATGAGGTTGTTTATCCCCAAATGGCGGACTTCACTTTCTATGGCGGTATGTATCGCGATGTTAATATCATCTGCGTAAGTGATAGTCACTTTGATCTTGATTATTACGGAGGTCCCGGTATTGCCGTTACTCCCGAGGTTTGCGGCAAGGATGCAAAGGTTACAGTTGAAACTTATGTTACAAATCTTAAAGCAGGTCAGAAGATTAGATACACAATACTTTCCGCTTGTGGATGTACGGTATCAGAGATTGAATCAGCAGATACTAAGGTAACGCTTGATATTTCCGATGTTCACCTCTGGAACGGTAAAAAAGATCCTTATCTTTACACAGTAAAGGCAGAGCTTGTTGATGAAGGCAATGTTGTAGATAATGTTCAGACCCGTTTCGGTTGCCGTACATTTGAAATTGACCCTGACAGAGGATTTATCCTTAACGGCGAGGAATATCCCTTGCGCGGTGTTTCCCGTCATCAGGACAGATGGGGCTTTGGTAATGCTCTTCTTCCCGAGCATCACCAGGAGGATATTGACCTCATTATGGAGGTTGGTGCCACAACAATTCGTCTTGCTCACTATCAGCATGCACAGTACTTCTATGATTTGTGTGATGAAAAAGGCCTTGTTATATGGGCAGAAATTCCTTATATTTCAAAGCATATGCCCACAGGCAGAGAGAATACAATTTCTCAGATGAAGGAGCTTATTACACAAAACTACAACCATCCCTCAATTGTTGTTTGGGGCTTGAGTAATGAAATTTCGATCGGCGGTTCTGACGATGACTTACTTGAGAATCACCGAATACTCAATGATCTGTGCCACGAGATGGATAAAACCCGTCTTACAACTATTGCTGCAGTTTCAATGTGTAAGATGGAGGATCCGTACCTTCAGATTCCTGATGTTGTAAGCTACAACCACTATTTCGGCTGGTACGGTGGGGAGACCGATATGAACGGTCCTTGGTTTGACAAATTCCACGCAATGCATCCCACGATCCCGATTGGTTGCTCAGAATATGGTTGCGAGGCACTCGATTGGCACACCTCTGACCCGGCACAGGGCGACTATACAGAGGAGTACCAAGCATATTACCACGAGGAGCTTATAAAACAGTTCTTTACCCGTAAGTATATGTGGGCAACTCATGTGTGGAATATGTTTGACTTCGGTGCAGATGCCCGTGCAGAGGGTGGCGAAAACGGTCAGAACCATAAGGGTCTTGTTACCTTTGACCGTAAGTATAAAAAGGATTCCTTCTATGCTTACAAGGCATGGCTTTCGGATGATCCCTTTGTTCACCTTTGCGGTAAACGATATGTTGACCGTGTAGAGGATGTTACTAAGGTTACTGTTTACTCTAACCTTCCTGAGGTTGAGCTTTTTGCAAATGGTGAGAGCCTTGGCAAGAAGACCGCTGAAGACCATTTCTTCTACTTTGATGTGCCCAATAAGGGCGAAACCAAGCTTGTTGCTGTAGCTGGTGATTTCACCGATGAAGGTGTAATCCGTAAGGTTGATGTGTTTAATGAAGCTTATCGCCTTAAGGAAGAGGGTGCAGTTCTTAACTGGTTTGATATTGATGCTCCCGAAGGGTATTTCTCACTTAATGATAAAATCAGCGATATCCTTGCTACAGATGCAGGTAAGCAGATGTTTATGTCACTTGCAGGCAAGGCACTTGGAATGGGTGCAGCCGATAATGGTGAAAAGCCCAAGGCTGCAGGCTTTGAACTCGGCCCTGATATGATGGGGATGATGGGTGGCTTTACTTTCCTCAGATTTATTAACCTTGCAGGAAGTATGCTCCTTGAATCTAAACCTACAAAGGAAATGCTTTTGGGTCTTAATGCACAGCTTAATAAGATTCCTAAAAACTAATTGTTAAATTAACAGTCACCTTTAGTATTCAAAGGTGACTGTTTTTTCTTATAATTACGTTGCAATATTTCCGTTACGTATGGTATAATGGTATGGTAATTAAATCCTAATAAGGAGTATTGTTATGAAAAAAGTTTATTTTATTACAGGTAGTCAGGATTTATACGGTGAGGAAACCTTAAGGCAGGTTGCCTTTGGCAGTAAAGAGATGGTTGCCTTTCTTGATGAAAAAATCAATAAGGTTGAGATTGTATGGCAGCCTACTGTACGCAGTAGCGATGAGGCGGAGAATGTCCTTATAAAGGCCTCTGCAGATAAAGATTGTGTTGGTGTTATAACATGGATGCACACCTTTTCTCCTGCCAAGATGTGGATTAAGGGCTTGCAGGCACTTACAAAGCCTCTTTTGCATCTCCATACACAGTATAATCGTAAATTGCCTTATAACAGCATTGATATGGATTTTATGAATCTTAATCAGGCGGCGCACGGCGACCGTGAATTTGGCTTTATCTGCACTCGTCTGGGCATTAAACGTGAGGTTGTTGCAGGTTATTATAAAAATGAGTGTGTAATCAACAGAATTCAGCGTTTTGTTGATGTTGCCTGTGCTATGAACTATTCTCACAATCTTCGTGTTGCAATGTTCGGTAACAATATGCGTGATGTTGCAGTAACAGATGGTGACAGAGTGGAAAGTGAAATTCGTTACGGCTGGAATGTTAATTATTACGGTATCGGTGATCTTGTTGCACTTGTGGATAATGTAACTGACGAACAGGCTCAAGCAAAGCTTGAGGAGCTTCTTGGTAAGTATGAGCTTAATACAGATGATATGGCGTCTGTTATGGAGCAGGTTAAATATATCGTTGCATTGGATAAGTTTATTGAGGATAACCGTATAGGTGCCTATACAGATACCTTTGAGGATTTGCACGGGTTAAAGCAGCTTCCCGGTCTTGCAACTCAGGAGGTTATGTCAAAGGGCATTGGTTTCGGACCTGAGGGCGACTATAAAACAAGTGCACTTATGGCAGTTCTTTGCAATATGGCAGAGGGAAGAGAAGGTGCAACAGCCTTCCTTGAGGACTATACATATGACCTTGTTGAGGGTGAAGAGCTTGAGCTTGCATCACATATGCTTGAGGTAAGCCCTGTTTTTGCCGCATCAAAGCCCAAAATTGAGGTTCATCCACTTGGTATTGGGGGTAAGGAAGCTCCTGCAAGACTCGTTTTTGACGGTATACAGGGTAAAGGTATTGCAGTTTCTATGGTGGATATGGGTGACCACTTCCGTCTTGTTTGTGCAGATATTGAGCTTGTTAAACAGCCTGAGCCTATGCCGAAGCTTCCCGTTGCACGTGTTATGTGGAAAATTCTTCCTGATTTTTCAACAGGTGCAGAAAAATGGATTTATGCAGGCGGTGCACATCATGCAGTTGTTTCAACTGCTCTCACACGTGAGGATATTGCTCTGTTTGCAAAACTTACTGATACAGAGGTTGTATTTATCGGCTGATATTATTACTACTTATAATTTATCCCCTGCAAATTCTAACAGATTTGCAGGGGATATTTAATCAGGTAAAGGCAACGCGTTGTCCTGTGTGAGCGTTGACTATTGCTTTGTGTACACCGATATATGTGTTTGAAATGTATTTGTCCAGGTGAAGACTTCCGAAGAACCAACGGTCAAAATCACTGCATTTTGACAGTTCATCAAAATATGCGTTAAGTGTTGTTACTCTTACAGCCTCGCTTTCACCAAGCTTTAAAAAGCCTTTAATTGTTGAAGAGGGCTCGTGGGTGATTATAACATCAATCCTACAGTCATTATCTTCAAGATTGGCGGCACCTTCAAGGAGCTCCTCCTTTGATGGAATTTCGTATTTAAGCCAGGGGTTGTCCTCGAGCCTTGCATCAAGGTCAGGACTTTCACCGCCACCCATTGTAAAAATCTTAAGTCCGTCAATCTCAAAAATCTGTCCGCGCATAAGGTGGAATATGTTATCTGATATCTGGTGAACCTTTCCGCCGTTCCAGGTTGTAAGAGGGTAGGCGTTTAAAAGGTCAAAATTTTCGTGGGTTCCGTCTATAAAGCAGATATTGTACTCTCTCTTTGAAAGTGCCTTCAAGACTTTTTGTTCAGCCTTTGACTTATCCCATATAAAACCAAAATCACCGCAAACAATCAAAGTATCGCCTGCCTTGAGGCATTTAAGACCGTTTTTGGAAAGTCGGTTGGGATCACCGTGAGTATCTCCGGTTACAAAAACCATAATTTTGTTCTCCTTTTTTGTGTTTACTATTTGATTTTGTTAAATTAAATGATATAATGTAGATTAAATGAGGATTTAGTTTTTTCTTAAATGTTTTTTATACATATATTCTATAACATTTATCGGTGATTGTCTATGAAAAAATTTCTAATTTTATTATTTTGTTTTCTTTTTATTGTTCCTTTTGGTGTTTTGAATGTTGCTGCAGAGGAGGTAAGCATCAAAACTGTAAATGGTTATTACGATATTGATGCTCCTGAATATGCTCCGAATATCTGTTTGCTTGTAAATGCAGATACAGATACGGTTATATATGCAAAGAATGCAGATAAAATTACTGCACCTGCATCTCTTACAAAGCTTGTGACAGCTCTTGTTGCACTCGGCAAATGCAGTGACCTGCAGACAGAGATTACTTGCTCAAAATCGGCTGTTGACAGTATTTTGGGTACAGGCAGTTCAAATGCCAACCTGAAGGCAGATGAAAAAACAACCTTCGAGATGCTGCTGTATTGCCTTATGCTGCCCAGCGCTAATGATGCCGCTGCAGTTCTTGCTGAGCATTTTGGTAATGGCGACCCTCAGGTCTTTATTGATGAAATGAACGAATACGTTAAGACACTGGGCTGTAAAAACACGCATTTTGCAAATCCCCACGGTCTTGACGATATGTCAGTACAGGCTTTCGAGAGCGATAGTCAGAGCAGAACAACTGCTTATGACATGTATCTTATCAGTAAGGCAGCGCTTGCTAATGACAATATCGTGAGAATTTCATCCAAGTACGGCAAAACAATGCCTGCAACAAACAAGAGCGATGTTCGTTATCTTTATAACACCAACCAACTTTTAAATAACTATTCATATTACTATTACGACGGCGCAGTCGGTCTTAAAACGGGTACAACAGACAAGGCAGGCTCCTGTCTTATTTCCAGCGCAACTAAAGACGGCTACACATATATTGCCATTTCAATGGACGGCAGAGCGGATTATGTCCTTGACGGTGAGAAAAGAAACACATCGTTCCTTATGTGTCGTTATATGCTTAAATGGGCGTTTTCAAATGTCAAGATGAAGGTTCTCGCTGATACAACCTATAACATCGGTGAGGTTGCCGTAGAATTTGGTCAGGGTGCAGATTACGTGGCACTTGTACCACAGGGGGATATTTCAGCAGTTGTTCATAAAGAAATAGATATGGATAACCTTACTGTTGAATATGCAGAGGGTTTTCCCCTTGAGGTTAAAGCACCGGTGAAAAAAGGTGACGTGGTTGGTAACGCTGCTCTTGTGTATAATGGTGTTCAGATAGCAGAGGTAACCCTGGTTGCACAGCAGGATGTTAAAAAGAATTATCTGTGGGCGGCTTTCAGTTGGCTTGAAAAGCTTATGAGTTCAAAGGCTTTTGTTATTGTTACAATAATCGTAATTATTGCAATTATAGTGTACCTTACATTGACAAAGAACACACGCCAACGTAAAAAACGTCGTAAGAACAGGATTGATGTTGTTAAGGATTATAGCAAACTTGCCAAATAGAACTTCTGATAATTGTATAATTTTTTGAAAATACCACGAGAGAAAAATATGTAAAAAAACGAGAAAAAACGAGAAAACGAGAGTTCGCGTTTGATATTTAAAAATTCCGCAAAAAAAGTGTTGACAACCTCGCATTGCTGTGATAATATATCAAGGCAATGCGGGGTTTTTATACCCCAAAACTATTTCGGAGGTAACTGTTATGTCTACTTATATGCCCACAGGCAAGCCCGAGCGCCAGTGGTATGTTCTTGACGCAGCAGGCAGAACTCTCGGCGAAGTTGCTGTTGAGGCTGCTGTTCTTCTTCGCGGTAAGCACAAACCCACATTCGCTCCTCACGCTGATTGCGGCGACAGTGTTATCATTATCAACGCTGCACAGGTTGTTCTCACAGGTAACAAGCTTGAGGACAAGTATTATCACCATCACACAGGCTACATCGGCCATCTCAAATCTGTAAAATACGGCATCCTTATGAAGGAAAAGCCCGAGTTCGCAGTACAGAAGGCTGTTAAGGGTATGCTCCCCGATAACACACTCGGCAGAGCAGCTATGGCTCGTCTTCGTGTTTATGCAGGTGCAGAGCACGAACAGGCAGCTCAGAAGCCTATTGTCAGAGAGTTTTAAGGGAGGAGGCAATAATTATGTACGAAAGCAAAGCATATTTCTACGGCACAGGTAGAAGAAAAAAATCAGTTGCTCGTGTTCGTGTTTATCCCGGCACAGGTAACGTAACAATCAACGACAGAGATATCGACGATTACTTCGGTCTTGAAACACTCAAGCTTATCGT
>JAZULH010000023.1:0-10482 GCA_045602985.1 Acutalibacteraceae bacterium
ATTTGTTATCTGTTTGCGATTCCTCTGGGCTTGACGGTCAGCATAAACATTATTTATGCTATAATAGGCATAATACCTATGGCTGTTTTAAATATTGCATTAGGGCTTTTGTGTGGAAGTATCTTCGGCGTTAAGCAAGTCGGTGGTATTTGCGGTGCATTACTTACGAATCTCTCTGCGTGGCTATCCGGAGTATGGTTTGATTTGAAACTTGTAGGCGGCTTTTTCGAAAAAATTGCCAATGTGCTACCGTTTGTTCACGCAGCAGAAATGGAAAAAGCTTTATTCAGCGGAAACTTTGAGTTTGCCATAACTCACGTTATGCCCATTATTCTGTACAGTGTATTTATAACTGCGATAGCTGTGCTCAGTTTCCTCAGGCAAATGAAAAAACAATAAGGATTTGATGCGATGAAATACAAACTCATTATAGACAAAGATGCGGACGAAGAGATAATTGCAAAGGTTCACGCTCCCTCTTCTCTGACTGAGCAGATAGAAAATCTCGTCTGTAGTTTTTCAGGTGCTGAAAGCATTATGGGATACAATGATGATGAGATGAAAAAGCTCTTATTCTCTGAAATAGAGTGTATAACTGTTGTTGATAAAAAGGTAATAGCTGTCGATACGAAGGGAAAACGCTACCGTATTCAGGAAAGACTTCGTGATTTAGAGAATATTCTGCCTTCTTATTTTATACGCATCAACAAATCTACCCTTGCCAACGAACACCGCATTGAGCGATTTGATGCTGTGTTCAACGGCGGTGTGGATGCAGTATTCAGATGCGGTTATCGTGAGTATGTTTCAAGGCGTTGCTTTTCACAAATAAGAAGGAGGTACGAAGGAATATGAAAAGATTTATTACGGAATTTTTTCGCAGAGGTCTGATTGCTTGCGGTTTCGGTCCGATCGTTCTTGCTGTTTTATATCTGATTCTGCATTATAAAGGTCTGATAGATACATTAACTGTCAATCAGGTTTGTACAGGAATTTTTTCAATAACTGCACTTGCCTTTACAGCAGGCGGTATGAATGCTGTTTATCACATAGAACGCTTACCTTTGATGTCGGCAATTCTGATTCACGGTATTATCTTATATTTTAGCTATTTAGGCGCTTATCTGATTAATGATTGGATTGAATGGGGCACAACACCAATTTTGGTTTTCTCAGGTATTTTTGTTGTAGGGTATTTGGCAGTTTGGGCAATTATTTATTGCGTAACTAAACGAAATACTAAAAAACTTAATGAAATGCTGAAAGAAAAGCAGCAAAAGATAATAGACGATAATAAACAGTTAGATTAAATATTTTTACTGCTCTCATTTTTTGAGGGCAGTTTCTTTTTATCAAAACCGCCCCATACTAGTAATGGGAATAAACACTACCATTAAGTAAATCCCTTATGAACACCCGCACCAAATGCAGAGGAATCACTTTTGTGTTTTCTATGTATTTTTTTGTTCTCGGTTATGCAGGACTTGAACCGCCTCGCGGTCGGCGAACATAATCGGGTGTTCGCGTAGCGAATGATGGGCAGAGCCCATCAAGTCCGGTTTGTTAGATTCTTTCTCCTTTGACTTATATTTTAGAATAAAATTTTCTGCACTTGAGGTGTGGTATAAAGATATGTTTTTATGTTGATTTGTTTGGCAGGTATTTGATATAATTATTACAGCAAATAATAATTGGCAGGAATGAAAGCTATGATCAATGCTAATGAATATGGTTTTTTGCCGGAAAATGCTCCGGAGAAAAACGCCGAACTTTTCCAGAAAGTGGTTAATATGGGAGGGGTAATTCAAGTTTCCGTTCCCGGTATTTATAGAATTTCCGAACAAATCGAAATCGGTGATAATACAAAGCTTGTGTTCTGTAAAGGTGTTATTCTCAGGCGTGAAGCAAGTGAGCGTGGCATTAACGGTAATGCTTTTATAAATAAAGGCGCCCTTAACGGTGAATACAATCACAACATTGAAATCATCGGATTGCATCTCCAATGTAACGGTATTGAAAGCAATGACTTTGGTGCAAATAGTCGGATTGCAGGCTTAAGAGCACAAGTTGCAATGATTTATGTAGAAAATTTAAAAATTGATAAATTTGAGTGCCACGGATTGCTTGAAAAAGACTATGCCATTCAGATAAGTGCATTTAAAAATATAATTCTTAATGATTTATATATAACGGGAAACAAAGATGGTGTTCATCTGGGCTGGGGCGATGGATTTGTTATCAGTAACGGTAGGTTCCGTACATTTGATGACCCGATAGCACTTAACGCCTTTGATTATGCAACCTCAAACACTCATGTAGGTTGGATCGAAAACGGAATAATCGAAAACTGTATTGATCTGGAGGATAACTCGACAACAGGCTTTTTCTGCAGAATTCTTGGCGGTGCATGGTGCAGATGGCACAAAGGAATGCAGGTTCAGCACTCGGACACCGTTGCAGTTAACGGTAAAACATACCGTGTTTTGATGAATCCGAAGGACGGAAAGCTTTACACTTCTCATACACCACCCTGCCACGAAAAGGGAATTATGGAATATGACGGTATAAATTGGGTGGTTGTGCGAGATACAGAAGAATTGGACTGCGGTTGTCGCAACATAACAATACGAAATTGCAGACTTCAGAAAAAGCGCGATATAGGAATTGCACTAAGCCTTAATTACGACACCTATGCACGAAGCTATTACCCCGGTTGCGTTTGCATTCCTCAGAGCGGAATCACGCTTGATAACATTATCCTTGAAAACGATGTAGATATTCTGTTACATTCAACTTATCCTTCAGAAAACATAACGCTTAAAAATATAGATTTCAAAAAATCAAAGCTTTGCTTTGATATCGTAACGAAAGCACACGAGGCTGTTTATCCGGAGGTTGAGATAAATACAGAAAATGTTGTTTTTTATGAAAACACAATACAAACTACTCCGAAGCATCCGATAAAAATATGCTCTATCAAATAATAAATATAAATCCCAATTTATTGAAACAACAGCAGCGGACTGTTAGTTGTTCAATAAAATATACAGCGATAAAATAACACCGAGGTGATAACAATATGAAAAGTGTCGATAGTGTGACATCCCGTTTCTTGTGGTTGCTTTAACCTTCCTTTAGACTTTATTCAGGCGAAAGCCAAACATAAAAAGGTAAGTTGATAAAAATAAAACGCGCTGATTTGTCCGTAGACAAACCAGCGCTTAAATTATATAACAAATCCGCCATTAACAGAAAGCACCTGACCTGTTACAAAGCTCGCCTTATCCGAGCAAAGGAAGGAAACTGCATCTGCTACATTTTCAGGTGTACCCAATGTATCCAAGGGTGTTTCCTCTTTCAGTGCATCTATATCCCCCTGGGAGAATTGTGCCATCATATCGGTCAACACGACACCGGGCGACACTGCATTAACCCTTATTCCCGAAAGCCCCACTTCCTTTGCAAGGGCTTTTGTCAGACCTATAAGGCCTGCTTTAGCGGCAGAATAATGGACCTCCACAGATGCGCCAACCTCACCCCACATTGAAGCGATATTGACAATAACGCCATTCTTGCGACTAATCATATACGGCAAACACCGACGGCAACAATTGAACGCACCTGTAAGATTGGTTCCTATCATCTGCTGCCACATACTATCAGTTATATCTGTAAAAAGAGCCTGCCCTGCAATACCTGCATTGTTAACAAGTACATCTACACCGCCGAAGTCATTTTCAACCTCATCAAGCATTCGGTTAACTTGTGCAGAATCAGAAACATCTGCCTGATATATTTCTACACAGGTAACAGTCGCCAACTCCGTTTTCAACGCCTCTGCTTGTTTTACAGAGGAGTTGTAGTTCAACGCAATATTGTAACCGTCCTTAGCCAGAGCTCTGCACACAGCGGCGCCTATACCTTTTGCTCCACCTGTTACAAGTGCTGTTTTATTCTTCATGGTTATGCTCCGTAACGCCCTCTACCTCATCAACAAATTCAGAAACATTTTCTGCATTGAACTCTTCTTTTGCGAAGCCTGCAGGAGGCAGGAAAACAGATTCGGGTGCAACTGCTGAAACACTGTCATAATACATAACACTACCATCGGTAGATGTTGTCATAATAATGGTTTTACCAACAAAATAATCCTTATTGCCGCCTTCATACTCCTTGACTGTGTACTCAACACCATCAATAACCTCGGTACTTACACCCACCGGCACACGTTCAAAGCTCATGGGGTCCTCGTAAATCACATCAAGGTCAAGGTCCTCCTTCTCAGCATGCTCTTCAAGCATTGACTTGGGAATTTCCATATATACCCTTTGGTCAATTGACATATAATACACATAATCGCCGTTAATTATTAAGCCTAACTTTTCGTCATTCTGATTAAAGAAAATAGCAGACTTTTTGTTTTTGCGGGCAATTCTGAAAACAGAAACCTCACCCTCTGAAACAATGCGACAGGTTATCATATACTGTGATGACCTTAAAACTGCCTCATCATCCTGCTGAACAACCTCTGTAAACAGCACACCGGGTTTTGTTGTACCGCTGTTTGTTGTGTTGCTGTTCTGCTGTCCGATAGTAGTAGACGGGGTTTGCTGTGAATTCACAGCCTGCTGAAGTCTGTCTGCAGATATGCCTGCATTTGGCTTTGCAGCTTCACCCTTCTGTGTTGCCGGCTGTGTAACAGGTGTAAAGAAATCCTTCACAACCTGCTCTGCCTCAGGCGATGCAGTAACTGTCTGTGTGGCAACAACTTCACCTTGAGCATCTGTAACCTCAATAACCGCAGTATTGGGCTCTGTTGTAGTTGTTGACGCAGGAGCGGTAGTAGTTTCCTCAAGATTAAGGGACATTTCGCAACCGCTGAGCACTAAAAAAACAGATGAAAGCACAAGTGCTATCAATGAAACTGTTAATTTCTTCATAACTCCCTCCGAAGTACATTTTTAAGTAATTTTAACACATTAACAGCAAAAAAACAACAAAATCATAAATATCTTAAAGTTTATTTACAAATAGTTAAAAACCGCAGCCGTAACACAGCTGCGGTTTGCATCATTTCCTTGTAATTCTGTCAAGCTTGACTAAACCTTTAAGGTAAGCGAAGGTTTCTTTTTCACCTTTTTCTGAAAGCATTGTCAGAAGCTCCTCCAATAAATCCGATGTTTCAGGGTGAATAACGCGCCTGCCCTTTGCCTTCATAAAATACTCTATAGGTGAACTGTCGTTATAACTGTCCCCTTTATAGATTTTGCCTGCCGCAACCCTGTCACAGAACATTTCCGCAACATAACGCATTGGCATTTTAACAGGCTCCACCACCTTGGATTTTGGGTTATAGTCCGTCCAGTATTCAAAGTGGTGCTTATTCCTACCTTTATGGTGAATCCATGCCAAAGAATATCCGTACAACTCCCTTTCTCCTTCATTGGGACTTCTGGTACCTGTATAGTACTTCATACCGGGTATAAATTCTGTTGGTGAATATTTACTTAAATCATGGCGTAAGCCTTGCCAGAAAATGCCTGCCCTACGGCAATGCTTTATTACAACGTGACGGTGCCTGGTAATGGTAACAAAATGCTTTACAGGATGTATCATAATCTCACTTTAAATACATAAAGATGTTCACAAGCAACATCCTCGGGTGAGCAGATATCTGCCCTGAGAGAAAGCTTGCCGTCAGCATTTTCGGCAAAAACCTCGCAATCACTCCCCAAAAGTGATACCTTTAAGCCATCCTTATAATCAATTTCGGGGAAAATTGTTGCCTTTGAGGGGAAACGCTCTGTAATGGCATATACACTACCGTCACGCTGAGTGTAATACACACCGTCAGAATGTTTTTTACAGTAAACCTCGCTATCATAGATAGCCTCACCGTTCACCTCTAACCATTTACCCATACCAAGAAGGCGCTCCTCCATAAGCGGAGGAATTGTACCGTCGCCGTCAGGACCGATATTTAAAAGGAAGTTACCGCCCTTACCCACAAGGTCACAAAGGGTTTTAAGAAGTTCCTTAACTGAAAGGTAGTTTTCACAACCCTCTTCTTTATTAATACCGAATGAGCAACCGATACCGCGGCACTCCTCAAAGGGGCGGTCAAGCTCTACATCGTCAATACGTCTTTCGGTACCAAGATAAACATCGATAATGCCGTATTCTGTAGTGAAGTTTCCGCCCTTTCTGCCTCGGGTTTCTTTACCCCAACGGTCATTGGGGACAATAAAATCCTTTACACTTGATTCATTGTAAAGCCACTGCAAAAATTCGGTTGAATGCCATACATCACTTTCGTGCTCCCACTCACCATCAGTAAAAAGCGTATTCGGCTGATACTTTTCAACAAGCTCTTTAAGCATGGGGTGAAGATGCTCTAATGCATATTTTTCAGGATCCTCAAGGTAGTAAGGATGCCACCATTCATAAACAGAATGATAAACACCGAACCTTACACCGGTGCCCTCCATAGCATTTTTAAGCTCCATCAGGAAATCGCGCTTTGGTGCACACTCCACAGAGTTAAGCCCGGGAGCATATTTGGTTTCATAAAGGCAATATCCGTCGTGATGCTTTGAAACAAAGTTTATATACTTTGCGCCTGAACGTTTGAAAAGCTCCGCCCATTTTTGCGCATCAAATCGATGACCTGTAAATTCGTCCTTAAAATCATAATAGGGACGAGAGTTATAATGCTCCTTGTGAAAAGCCTTGTATTTTTCCTGAGCCTCTGTCTGGCACTCCTCCAAATTGCAGGAATAGCCATACCATTCTGCATAATCCCTTACAGGAGCGTATGCAGGAATACTGTAAAGTCCCCAATGAATAAAAATACCGAATTTGGCTTTACCGAACCATTCAGGTACCTTTCTGCTGTTAAGGGACTCCCAATTATTTTCAAACATAATTATTACCTCACTCTATGGCAAAAGGAATTATCCGAGCCGTATTTATACAGGAACATTCAATACCAAAACATCGTATATCTTGAAAAATACTTTCAGGTATATTCGGATAACTCATTTCACCCTATATATTTCAACACAAAAATGCACCGTCGTTTCCAGGGATTGAAGCCTGAGCAATTTTTCTGTTTCGGCACGACCCGTTTTATAATAATATGGTGTCATTTTAAAAAGATTGACTATATCAGCATTGTTGTTCAATGTGATTTTGTATTTAATCTCAAAGCTTTCGCACAATTCAAAAAGCTCATCATCGCGTTTTTCAGGCTTATTCTTATATGGGCGGTCATACAGTGCACACTTAAGCTCCCACAGATGCTCCTCAAGCGGAACTGCTTTTATAAGATAACCGTTTTCTTTAAGAATACGACTGAACTCGCTGTATGCAGAGGGAGCAAAAACATTAAGTATACAATCCACACTATTTTGTGCAAAAGGCAACTGAAAGGCACTTGCTACGGCAAACTCACCACCGCCCACCGCTTTTGGAGCATAACGCAAAGCATCCTTTGAAATATCAATTCCGCAGATGCGGTAACTGCCTGTGGAAAAAACCGCAGATGTATAATAGCCCTCACCGCAACCGACATCCGCAATAACGGAACCCGCGGTCACACGACTTCTTACACACTCGCAGATTTTTCTGCAAAGAGGTTCATAAAACCCTTTTTCCAAAAACTGTCTGCGAGCCTGCACCATAAGTTTGTCATCCCCGTGGCGTTTTTGTGATGACTGCTGTGACATCAGCAAATTGACATAACCATACTTTGAAACATCAAAGCTATGTCCGTCAGGGCACGTATAGGCAGAACCGTTAAAATTCAAAAATCCTGAACAAACAGGACAAATAAAACAAGACATACTTTTACCACAAATTAAAGGCTGTTATAAAAACAGCCTTATTAATAAATTTATTCTTCAATAAGCAGCTTTTTAAGTTCGCTCATAAATGTATTTATATCCTTGAACTGACGATAAACTGAAGCAAAACGAACATAGGCAACCTCGTCTATATCCTTAAGCTTGTCCATTACATATTCGCCGATTTTTACGGATGTAACCTCTCTGTCAAGGGAGTTCTGGAGCTCCGCCTCAATCTCATCAACGGCTTTTTCAATAACATCAACGGAAACAGGACGCTTCTCACAGGCGCGCATCATACCGTTAAAGAGCTTGTCACGGTCAAAAACCTCGCGGGATTTGTCCTTTTTGACAACAACAATAGGCACACTCTCGATAATTTCGTATGTGGTAAAACGCTTGCCGCAACTCATACACTCTCTGCGGCGACGGATACGCTCACCTTCATCGGTAGGTCTTGAGTCAATAACCTTGCTCTCTTCAAAACCACAATAAGGACATTTCATAGGTTACACCCCTTATCATTTTTTGTAATTATACCAAATAGAGTGATTTAATTCAACCCTTTTACAATATTTTGTGCCACCAATTACCATTGATAATCCGCGGAATATCCATTATTATTGGGGTGGTGATAAAATGTCCGAAAGAATAAATGATTATAAAAAACTATATAATTCTCTGGGTAGCAGCACTCGCCTGATATTAAGAATATGGCTTCTGACTACTCTATGGGCAGTAATACTTGCCATAATCACCTGTAGCTCCGAGCAATACCGACTTATGCTACTGTGCGATGATTGGCTTGCAACAATACGCAGTGTAGCCATAACAGGCTTTGCAGGAACTATTGCAGTCCGTTGGATCGAGGGTACAAAATAAAAAACAGGCATCGGGCGACTACACCCGATGCCTTTCAATTTTCGCTTAAATTTCACACAAGAACAAATGAATCGAAGATTTCCGCAACCTCGTCCTGTAAAAAGCCTGAAAAGGAAACCGAACAGCTTTTGTCTATATCCTTTTTCAACTGAATTTCAACCAAATGATTAACTCCGTAGCTGTTATAAAGGCTCCATCCGTACCCTTCATACAAATCATTTTCGGTAACTATATAATGACCGTTTGAAAGAGGCATTGCAATCGTAAACAGGAAATAATATGCACATTTTGAAGAATAACCCTCAACTTCATTGGGGGATATTTCCGCAAGGGTTTTAAATACTTTGAAATCGTTATTATCAATAGCATCAAAGCTTATCCCCAGATTTTCGGCACCTCGTTTTACAACAGGCATAAGGAAAGGATAATTTGTTGTTATAAACGGCAGATACTCAGAACTGCAGTAGTCCCGAAAACCCTTTTGCTCTTCCACTTCGCCGGTATAATTCATAAAAGTGATTTTTTTGCCGTCCTCAAACACAAGCTGTTGGCTGTATTCACCGTCTGATATTGTGTATTTTCCGTACTTTGGGTCAATGTAAAGCTTGCCGTATTTACCGTTAAAATTCGGCTTTTGCTTATTAGTTATATTCAACTCTACACAATTACACTGCATATCCCACAAGCCGCTAACCATAAACTCCTTTTCGGCAAGCTTTAACGGAACTGTTAAAAACGCAAAAATGCTGACAACAAGCATAACCGACAACGTAACACAGATTGTATTAATTACTGCCTTTTTGGTTCGTTTTTTTAATTTTTTACCTACCTTAATAACAGCCTTCTGAGCATCGCAGTCCCCTACGGGTAATGATGGCGCAGACTCTATTGCAGAAAGAAATTCCTTACAAGCACTACATTGTCCGATATGCTCTTCAACCGCGCTCTGCGTTTCACTGCTGCAAACTTTGTCAGCATACAAAGGCAATAAATCTTTTATTATTTCGCAGTTTATTTTACTCATTCTCATTCATCCTTTCAATAATTTTTTGCCGTGCACGGTGATATGTAACACGTGCCCAGCTTTCTGTTTTGTCAAACACCCGGGCAATTACTGCAAACGGTATTTCCCCCAGAGCCTTCATATAAAAAACCTCCTTATACGGGGTTTGCAGGTCCGTCGAAGCCTTGAGAATACGGTTTATATTCTCCTTATCCTCTACACTATCAGAAACATCCGTACCGCTTGCAAGAAAAGTATAGTCAGCAATATTCTCGTTTTTTCTTTTACGTTTAATTGTAGTAAACTCATTGCGCGCAATGGTGCAGAGCCATGTTTCCATACGACATTGATTTTTAAACTTATCAATATTCTTTATGGCTTTATAAAATGTTTCCTGAGTAATTTCCTCAGCAAGTGATTCATCAAAACATAATGATAAGGTATAGCCTTTAACGTACTTATAATACCTTTCAAAAATCAATTCCAGCTCTTCCATGCTCCGCCCCCTTTCGAGTACTCACATATTTGACGCACAAACCGGGAATATGTTACAAAATTTGTTTATATAATATAACAGAACAAAAACAAACTGTAAAGTTCGTTACAAATTAAAAAAGAAAAAAAGTCGCATTCCGAAGAATACGACTTTTGGTGAGTTATCGGGGATTCGAAAGGCTCTGCCTTTCGTTTGCTACGCAAACACCGATTATGTTCGGCTTCGCCGAGTGGGGTTCGAATCCCCACGAAAACTTG
>JAZULH010000024.1:0-15777 GCA_045602985.1 Acutalibacteraceae bacterium
AGAGCCGCATTGCATTGCTCAAGTGTAAGTGTTGTGCATCCTGTCACAAATGAAAAAATTACGTTTGTTGCGGAGATTCCGGATGATATTAAAAAAGAGATGGAAAAAAGCGGAATAACGCTTGACAAATAATAGCGTTTCTGTTAAAATACCATCTGCCGCATATTAAGGGCGGGTATAGTATGCCCATAACACTGGTACAGTGGCCTTGTTAGCGAGACTGAAAGAAAGCAGGTAAAAATCTATGTACGCAATCATCGAAACAGGCGGAAAACAGTACAAAGTTGAGAATGGCGATGTTATCTTCATCGAAAAGCTCGAAGTTGAAGCTGATTCCACTATAACCTTCGATAAGGTTATCGCAGTCGGTGCAGACGACGGTATCAAGGTTGGTGCTCCCTACGTTGACGGCGCATCAGTTAGTGCCAAGGTTCTTAAGAACGGCAAGGGCAAAAAAGTCGTTGTTGCAACCTACAAACCCAAAAAGAATGAAAAGCGCAAAATGGGTCACAGACAGCCCTACACAAAGGTTGAAATTTCAGCTATCAATGCTTAATCAATGATTAAGGTAAAGTTTTTTCATTCAAATGACGGCGCACCCACAGGGTTCATTATTAAGGGTCATGCTGGCTACGGCACAAAAGGTAACGATATTATTTGTGCATCAGTTTCATCAGCAGCGTATATGAGTGCTAACACCATTACGGAGGTAATCGGTATTGATGCTGATATTACAGTTGATGACAACGGAGCTATGGCACTGACAGTCCCCGCGGAAAGCGCACACAAAACAAAAGAAATATTGCTTGGTTTGGAAATCCATCTTACGGAGCTCAGCAAGCAGTATCCCAAAAATGTCACGATAACTACTACGGAGGTGTAACGAATGCTTAAAATCAACATCCAGTTATTTGCTCATAAAAAAGGTATGGGTTCAACCCGTAACGGCCGTGATTCAGAGTCCAAAAGACTTGGCGCTAAGAGAGCAGACGGCCAGCACGTTCTTGCAGGTAACATCCTTGTAAGACAGAGAGGCACTAAGATTCATCCCGGTACTAATGTAGGCAAGGGTAAAGACGATACTCTCTTTGCACTTGTTGACGGTCAGGTTCGTTTCGAGCGCCTTGGCAGAGACAGAAAGAAAGTTTCTGTTTACCCCGTTGAGCAGTAATTAAGTATTTTACAGCAGAACACCCTATCCCGCGGGATAGGGTGTTTTTATTTTTAGGTATAAAAGAAAAACAGTATACAATAATATATATAGCCAATTATTGTAAACGAATTAACAAAGTATTCACAAATAATTTTGCTTAAAAGGTTGACAAACCCAATTTTATAGAGTATATTATCAACAGAGTTAGCACTCACCACAGCAGAGTGCTAACGGGTGCTAAAACTTTTGAAAGGTGTGAGCGGTGTGTCAGCACTTACCGAACGCAAGAAACAAATTCTTGCCATAATCATTGAGCGCTACATCGCCACAGCAGAGCCTGTCGGCTCCAAGGCAATATGCGCCCACATGGGCAACGCCGTTTCATCTGCCACCATTCGTAACGATATGGCAGACCTTGTGGAACTCGGTCTGCTTGAGCAACCACACACCTCTGCCGGCAGAGTCCCCTCTCAGGCAGGCTACAGGTACTATGTTGACCATCTTATGACGAGCTACGAATTAGGCATAGACGAGCAGGAACGCATCAAAATCTGGCTCCAATCTTTCTCAGGCGAGCCCGACAAGCTCCTGGAAAAAGCAGGAAGTATACTTGCTGAGCTTACCAACTGTGTTGCAGTTTCCTCCTCACCCTCAGACGATGAGGCCTTCATTCGCCGAATAGAGCTGGTCCCCCTGAGCGAACACACAGCTATGATAGTTTTGCTGGCAACCTCAGGTATACTTAAAAGCGCCGTCATCAGATGTGATGCCGAGATTAATGTGGAAATAGCAGAAATCTTCTACAACATATGCCAGACCTATTTCAACGGCAGAAACGTATCCGACATTACATTGACCTTTATTCAAACACTGGTTGCTTCCTTAGGTGACAAGGTTTTTATTATGTCCCCCTTCCTGTGTGCAATTTCAGACCTTTGCGGAGCAGTTAAAACAACCGAGCTCCATCTGAAGGGTCAGAACAATATTCTTAACCACACAGAGCTTTCCGAGGATGCTTTCCGACTTATGGATTTTATGCACCGTGGTACACCGCTGGAATCCATAATCAATTCCCAGAAAAAACCTTTAAGCATTTCCATCGGCAGTGAAAACCCCTTTAAGGAGTTACACAACAGTACAACAATTTTTTCCAAATATTCCGTAGGCGAAAGAGATAGCGGTTCAATCGGCATTATAGGTCCCACAAGGCTCGATTACGCAAGACTTATATCAACCATACGTTATCTTGCCGGTGTAATCGGCACAATGCTTACAGAAACTCTGGATGAATAGGAGATAGAAAATGGCTACAGAAAAAGAAACCCCCAAGCTTCAGCAGGATGTTGTCGAGAACAATTCAACACCTAAAAAAGAGAAGAAAAAGCGTTCCGACAAAAAGAATGAAATCGAAGTACTCAACGCTGAGCTTGCAGCACTTAAGGATTCTCACCTGAGAACACTTGCAGAGTACGACAACTTCCGCAAACGTTCCCAGCGTGAAAAAGAGGCAACTTACACAGATGCCAAAGCAAATACGTTAAAACTGCTGTTACCTGTTCTTGATAACTTCGACAGGGCAGCTGATAATAAAACCGATGACATCGAAGTTTACCGCAAGGGAATTGAGATGACCCTGACACAACTCGGGGAAATACTCAAAAACCTGGAGGTCGAGTCCTTTGGTGAAATCGGTGACGAATTCGACCCCAACATTCACAGCGCAGTAATGACTGTTGAAAACCCTGACCTTCCCGAGAACTCCATAGCAGGTGTTTTTGAAAAGGGCTACAAAATGGGCGACAGAATTCTCAGATTTGCAACCGTTCAGGTTACAAACTAACAAAACAAACAATACTTAATTTATACACGGAGGTAATTTATTATGGCAAAAACAATTGGTATTGACTTAGGTACAACAAACTCTTGCGTAGCAGTTATCGAAGGCGGCGAGCCCGTAGTTATTGCTAACGCAGAAGGCAGCAGAACAACCCCTTCAGTAGTAGGTTTCTCAAAATCAGGTGAAAGACTTGTAGGTCAGGTTGCTAAACGTCAGGCTGTTCAGAACCCCACCAGAACAATTTCATCAATCAAAAGAGAGATGGGTTCAAACTACAAGGTTACCATTGATGACAAATCCTACACACCTCAGGAAATTTCAGCAATGATTCTTTCAAAGCTCAAAGCAGATGCTGAAAGCTATCTCGGTGACAAGGTTACAGAGGCTGTTATCACAGTTCCCGCATACTTCACAGACGCTCAGCGTCAGGCTACAAAGGATGCAGGTAAAATTGCAGGTCTTGATGTAAAGCGTATTGTTAACGAGCCCACAGCAGCTGCACTTGCATACGGCATTGATAAAGAGGCTGACCAGAAGATTATGGTTTATGACCTTGGCGGTGGTACCTTCGACGTTTCCATCATCGAAATGGGTGACGGCGTTCAGGAGGTTAAGGCTACTGCAGGTAACAACCGTCTTGGCGGCGATGACTTTGACCAGCGCATTATCAACTGGCTTGTTGCTGAATTCAAGAAAGAAACAGGCACAGACCTTTCAACAGATAAAATGGCTATGCAGAGACTCAAAGAGGCTGCAGAAAAAGCAAAAATCGAGCTTTCAGGTGTTACATCTTCTGCTATCAACCTCCCCTTCATCACAATGACAGAGGCAGGCGGTCCCCTTCACCTTGACACAACTCTCACAAGAGCAAAGTTCAACGAGCTTACTGCAGACCTTGTTGAGTCTACAATGGGTCCTGTTCGTCAGGCTATTGCAGACTCAGGCTTCAGCGTAAACGAAATCAGCAAGGTTCTTATGGTTGGCGGTTCTTCAAGAATCCCTGCCGTACAGGATGCTGTTAAATCATACACAGGCAAAGAACCCTTCAAGGGCATTAACCCTGATGAATGTGTAGCTATAGGTGCTGCACTTCAGGCAGGTGTTCTCGGCGGCGATGTTGAAGGACTTCTTCTCCTCGACGTTACTCCCCTTTCACTTGGTATTGAAACTCTCGGTAACGTATGCACAAAGATTATCGAGAGAAACACAACAATCCCCACAAAGAAGAGCCAGGTATTCTCAACTGCAGCAGATAACCAGACATCTGTTGAAATCCACGTTCTCCAGGGAGAGAGAGAGTTTGCTAAGGACAACAAAACTCTTGGTATGTTCCACCTTGACGGTATTCTCCCCGCACGCCGCGGCACACCCCAGATTGAGGTAACATTCGACATTGACGCAAACGGTATTGTTCACGTTTCTGCAAAGGACCTTGGCACAGGCAAGGAACAGTCAATCTCAATCACATCATCCACAAATATGAGCAAGGATGATATCGACCGCGCTGTTAAGGAAGCAGAACAGTTTGCTGAGGAAGATAGAAAGCGCAAGGAAGAGGTTGACACCCGTAACGGTGCTGATCAGATGGTATTCCAGTGCGAAAAGCTCCTCGCTGACAATGGCGACAAATTTGAAGAGGCTGACAAAACAGAAATCAATGCTAAAATTGATGATCTTAAGGAAGCACTCAAAGGTGACAACATTGAGGCTATCAAGGAAAAGCAGGAAGCACTCACCAAGAAATTCTATGAAATTTCCGAGAAGCTTTACCAGGCAGCAGGCGGAGCACAGGGCTTTGACCCCAATGCAGCAGGCTTTGATCCCAATGCGGCAGCAGGCGCACAGGATGCAGGCTATACAGAAGCTCCCTTCACAGATGTTGAATAATAATTAAACCCAGCCAATACTAAAGACGGTACCCTCGGGCGCCGTCTTTAGGGCAATTATTCCTATGAGAAAGGAGTGTCAAGGCCAAAGCCTTGACATCTTGATATGGCAGACAAACGCGATTATTACGAGGTACTAGGCGTTGACAGAAGCGCCTCGCCCGATGAATTAAAAAAGGCTTACCGACAGCTTGCCAAAAAATACCATCCGGACCTCAACCCCGACAACAAAGAGGCTGAAGCAAAGTTCAAGGAGGCAAACGAGGCATACGAAATACTCTCCAACCCCGAAAAGAAGGAGAAGTATGACCGCTTTGGTTTTGCAGGCGTTGACCCCAGCTACGGTGCAGGTCAGGGCGCAGGCTTTGGCGGCTTTGGCGATGGTATGGAATTTGACCTGGGCGATATTTTCGGTTCCATATTCGGTGGTGGCGGCTTTGGCGGCTTTGGTGGTTTTGGCGGTGGCTCACGAACTAACCCTAACGCTCCCAGACGCGGAAGTGACATACAGACCTCAGTTGTACTTACATTTGAAGAGGCTGCAAAAGGTTGCACAAAGAAGGTTGATTTTCAGAAAATCGAGCTTTGTGATGAATGTGGTGGCAGCGGTGCAGCAAAGGGCACCACACCGCAGACTTGCCCCGACTGTAACGGCAGAGGTCAGGTCAATGTTCAACAGCGCACCCCATTTGGTACAATAAGCACATCCAAAACCTGTCAGCGATGCGGCGGTAAGGGCACATTCAATCCTAACCCCTGCACACGCTGTAAGGGCGCAGGCAGAATACGCAAAACTTACACCAAGGATATTACCATACCTGCAGGTGTTGATGACGGTCAGATTTATCCTGCACGTGGCGAAGGCAACCACGGTCTTAACGGTGGCCCTGCCGGTGACCTTAAGATTATAATAAATGTTAAGCCTCACCCCTTCTTTGAGCGTGATGGCTATAACGTATGGTACGAAATGAAGGTTTCCTATATGCAGGCAGCCTTAGGTGATAAGCTGCGAGTACCAACCCTTGACGGACAGGTCGAATATGAGTTACCTGCAGGTACACAGCCTGACACAGTTTTCAAGCTCAAGGGCAGAGGTATTCCCATGCTCAACTCCACACGCCGTGGCGATCAGCTTGTAAAGGTTACCATCGATGTTCCCAAGAATTTAACTGAGGAACAAAAAGCCGCACTTCTTAAATTTAACGAGGTTATGGGTCACAAACCCATTCAACCGGAGGAAAAACGAGGTTTTTTCGGCGGTAAAAAGAAAAAATAATATCACAATATTTAAATAACAGTAGCAATATTTATTTGCTACTGTTACTTTTTTTACAATTATGATATAATGCAATTATTGAAAGGCGGTGGATTATGGCTGACGAAACACAAATATTAAAAAACAGATTCAAAGAGCTGTCAAAACGCTCACAGAACCGCAATATTTATACCTATAGCGATTTTCTTAATATGCACGAGCAGACTCTACTCCACCGGGAAATGAAATTCGGATTCACTCTACACGGCGGATATGAGGATGCTGAGCGCAAAATTGCCTGCTTCGGCAACGAATCAGATTTCGGATATGCCCCTCAATTACCTGTTGCAATTCTACTGATTGCTCCCTTGTCCGAAAAATTCTCCGATGATTTAACTCACCGAGATTTTTTAGGTTCAATTTTAGGTCTTGGAATAAAAAGAGAAACATTGGGTGATATAATAATAAGAGATAACGAGGGTTACCTTGTATGCCTTGACAGTATCTCCCAATTTATAATTGACAACCTCACAAAGGTACGCCACACAAGTGTATACTGTGAGCGTTGCGACAGCTTACCACGGGATGCACTCCCCCAACCCACAGAAAAAACGGTCATTGTGTCATCACTCAGATTAGACGGTATTGTATCTGCAGTGTACAATATATCCCGCAGCAAAAGCTCTGCTCTCATTGACAGCGAAAGAGTTTTTGTAAACGGAAAGCTTAGCACAAACAATTCCGTCCCCCTTAAACAGGAGGACATAATTTCCGTCAGGGGGCACGGCAGATTTAAGTTCAAAGAAATTTCGGGCGATACCCGAAAAGGAAGAATAAGATTATTATGTGATGTTTATTAGAAAGGATAAATACTATGCGAACAATGAAATTAGGCAAAAGCGGTGTAGATGTACCTGTTATCGCAGTTGGTTGTATGCGAATGGCAGACAAAACCGTTGACGAGGCAAAAGCATTTTTGGATACTGCAATGGGTGCAGGTCTTAACTTTTTTGACCACGCCGATTTGTACGGCAGCGGCAAAAGCGAGGAGATTTTTGCTAAAGCAATCGGTATGAATGACGATGTGCGCGAAAAGATTATTTTACAGTCAAAGTGTGGCATCTGCCCCGGTAAGGTTATGTTTGATTTTTCAAAAAAGCATATCATTAATTCTACAGAGGGTTGTCTTAAAAGATTAAAAACTGACTATCTTGATTTTCTCCTTCTGCACCGTCCTGACACACTTTACGAGCCCGAGGAGGTTGCCGAGGCTTTTGCAATACTCAAGGACAGCGGCAAGGTAAAGCATTTTGGTGTCTCAAACCAGAATCCTATGCAAATCAGACTTTTACAAAAATACTTAGGTGATGAGCCTGTTTGTGCAGATCAGCTGCAGTTCAGCATTACAGACTGCCACATTGTAAAGCAGGGCCTTTATGTAAATATGCGCGAGGATAACGCTATTGACCGAGATGGCGGTATACTTGAATTCTGCCGTTATGAGGACATTACAATTCAGGCGTGGTCACCCTTCCAGTACGGTTTCTTTGAGGGTGTTTATGTTGATAACCCCGACTTCCCCGAAATCAACGCAAAGCTCCAGGAATTAGCCGACAAATACGGGGTAACAAAGAATACAATAGTTATATCATGGATTTTGCGCCATCCTGCAAAAATGCAGCCGCTTACAGGCACCATGAATCCCGACAGACTTCTTGAATGTGCCGCAGCAGCTGATATAAATATTACTCGCCAGGAATGGTACGAAATCTTTTCAAGCGCAGGTAATGTTATCCCTTAAAAAACAAAAACGGGCATTCCTCGTTTCCCGAGAAATGGGCATTTTTTTATTGTTATATTTTTCTGACTTTTATTACGTCTTCGTTAGCATTTAGAGCATTAACTACTGCCTCAGGGATAGAGTCTGCCACAACGAGAGTGTAAGCATAATCACCCTTTGCCTTTGAATTAAAGCCCTTTGTTTCAACACCGTTTTGCATAAATGCACCAAGAATATCATTCATAACATTAAGTGCATTATGATGAATAACGCCAACTCTTTCGCCCTCTGCATCGATTTCAACATTGGGAAAGTTAACTGAATTTTTAATGTTCCCCTTTTCAAGATATTCGCGGATTTCAACTGCTGCCATATATGCACAGTTCTCTTCGCTTTCAGGTGTTGATGCCCCAAGGTGAGGAAGTGCTGTTACACCATCAAGACCGATAACCTCGTCTGAGGGGAAGTCTGTTACATAAGCCGCAACCTTACCGCTTTCCATAGCTGCCGCAAGGTCTGCACCCTTAACAAGCTCGCCACGGGCAAAGTTGAGAATTCGCACACCATCCTTCATTTTTGCAATGGTATCAGCATTTATCATACCCTTTGTATCTGCCACACAAGGAAGGTGAAGTGTAATATAATCTGCAGCTGCATAAACATCATCAAGTGTTTCTGCATAAACAGTATCTGCAGGTAACTGCTCCTTAACGCCATCGTTAAGATAGGGGTCATAGCCCACAATTTTCATACCAAGGCCGTTTGCAGCAACTGCAACCATTCTGCCGATTGCACCAAGGCCGATGACACCAAGTGTCTTACCAAGAATTTCAGGACCTGCAAACTGTGACTTGCCTTTTTCAACAAGCTTACCCACGTTGTCGCCCTCGCCCTTAAGTGTTTTACACCAATCATAAGCAGCTGCAACCTTACGTGATGAAAGCATAAGACCGCCGATTACAAGCTCTTTAACAGCATTTGCATTTGCACCGGGTGTATTAAAAACAACTATACCCTTTTTTGTGCATTCATCAACAGGAATGTTGTTTACACCTGCACCTGCACGTGCAACTGCAAGAGTTTTATCTGAAAAATCATACTCGTGCATTGCTGCTGAACGTACAATAATACCATCGGGACAATCACAGCAATCTGTAACTATATATTTGTCATCAAGCTCTTTAAGACCAATTTGAGAAATCTTGTTTAAAGTTAAGATATCGTACATTATAAATCTACCTCTCAGGAATTTTCTTCTTCAAACTTGCTCATAAATGCAACAAGCTTCTCAACGCCTTCAATGGGCATTGCGTTGTAGATTGAGGCTCTCATACCGCCAACTGAACGGTGACCCTTAAGGTTAACAAAGCCTGCAGCAGTTGCCTCTTTAACAAACTTTGCATTAAGCTCATCATCACCTGTTACAAAGGGAACATTCATAAGTGAACGATCCTCAGGCACTACTGTGCCCTTAAACATTTTGCTGTTGTCGAGGAAATCGTAGAGCATAGCCGCTTTTTTACGGTTACGTTCACCCATCACCTCAAGACCGCCCAAGGACTTAATCCACTCAAGAACAAGCTTGCAAATGTAGATGGTATAGCAAGGAGGTGTATTGTAAAGTGAGCCGTTATCTGCGTGAATCTGATAGTTAAGCATAGTGGGAGTAATGTCACGGGCATTACCCAACATATCCTCACGGATAATTGCTATTGTAAGACCTGCAGGTGCCACATTCTTCTGTGCACCGCCGTATACCATTGCAAATTTTGAAATATCAAGAGGCTCTGAAAGGAAGCAGCTTGAAATATCCGCAATAAGAGGAATATCACCTGTATCGGGAAGCTGATGGTAAATTGTGCCGTAAATAGTGTTGTTAAGACAAATGTATACATAATCAGCATCGGGACGGAAGCTTTCCTTTGTGGTAGCAGGAATGTATGAGAATGTTTTATCAGCAGATGATGCAACTGCCTGAACATCGCCGTACTTCTGTGCCTCGGCGAATGCCTTCTTAGCCCACTGACCTGTGATAATGTAGTCAGCCTTAACGTTTTTGTTCATAAAGTTCAAGGGAATTGCCGCAAACTGTGTTGATGCACCACCCTGAAGAAAAAGAACCTTGTAGTTATCCGGAATGTTCATCAACTCTCTGAGAAGTGATTCTGCTGTGTTAATGATTTTTTCAAACTCCTTGGAACGATGGGACATCTCCATTACAGACTGACCTGAACCCTCACAATCCAGCATTTCAGCCGCAGCTCTTTTTAAAACGTCCTCAGGAAGCATTGAAGGACCTGCAGAAAAGTTATATACTCTGCTCATATTGTTAACCCCTTTCTTAGGTTTTGATATATTATATTTAGATTTCATTATATAACGATTTCCTTTTATTTTCAAGTGTATTTCAGCATTTTTTCGTCTTTTTAGACAAGTTTTTTGACGTTTGTTTGGTGATTTTCCCTTGAAGAAAAATATTCTTTAGAATTATATTCAAAAATCGATTCAAATAATATTGGATGTTGCACAAAAATCTTCAAAAATAGTTCATATCATTAAGCCTTTAATAAAATATTCTTTAAAGACAAATCAGCCGGGTGTCCTTCCGAACACCCGGCTGGTACCTTTCGGTTTATTAGAGCATTTAAATTATAATTTACACAGCATTATCCGTCAACATCAGGTGCAATTAATCCGTATCCGTTGGCATTGCGCTTGTACACAACATTCACCAAATCAGTCTCTGCATTAAGGAACATATAGAACTGATGACCCAACAGATTCATCTGTAAAATCGCCTCTTCCACACTTTGCGGTTTAAGTGCAACTGTTTTTTCACGGATGATGTCAAAATCGGTTTCCTCCTCAACAGTATCTGCAAAATAATCATCAAGAACAGCGGCGTGGAGCTTTTTGTCAAGTCGGGTCTTATTTTTCCTGATTTGCCTTATGAGAAGGTCAACACATTCGTCCAACGCATCAATCATATTATCTGCCTGTTCTTCTGCACGGTAAATCATTCCGCCCTTTGTTACGGTAACTTCAACTATATGACAGGACTTTTCAACAGTAGCTGTAATTTTTGCAGCTGCCTCTTCACCGAAGAGCTTATCTACCTTTGAAAGTCTCTTTTCAGCACGTGCTTTAAAATCCTCACGAGGATTGCATTTGCGTCCAACGATAGTAATATTCATAATAACACCCTTTCTGAAGGTCGGCGTATTCCAACCTTATAATCAAAGAGAGAGTAAGTTAAAGTATTACTTCAACCTGCTCTCCTTTCAATTACATATTAACATCAAAAAGGGTCAATGTCAATAACTTTTGTGCGTTTTATATATAATCTTTGAACAATACGCTTCTTTATTGACAAATAGTACTATGAAACCACCTCATACATATTAGCAGCTTCATCCTTTTTTGCATACTCGTTAACAGACAGAACCATATATTTTGTAAGGTTTGAACCCATCTGAATGGCAATAACATCCCCCACCTTAACTTCATAAGAAGCGCGGGCAATTTTGCCGTTTACCTCAACGTGCTTTGCATCGCAAACCTCGTTAGCGACAGTACGCCTTTTGATAATACGTGAAACTTTTAAATATTTATCTAATCTCATATCAATATACCTTTTATTTACTACTCCAGAACAGGTGGTCTTTGACAAGCAAAGCCCTGCAGGGTGCTGCCTCAACACCACCGATTTTCAAGGGCTGAGCCATAAGAAAATACCTGCCCGGTTCAACATTTGACAAATCAAGACCCTCAAGAATAGGGATATTCGCAGAAAGAATCGCCCTGTGAATCACCTGATTTGAGCCATGGTTACCGATTGTCTGTGAGTCAGTACCCACAAGCTTGTAGCCTGCATCCACAATATAGTATGCGCTGCTTTCCATAAGGTATGAAAGTCCGTTACCCTTAATAAGTATACGCTCACAATCGCCCCAAGGGAAATTATCCTCCGCAAAAGCTCCCGTAATAGGTCCGGGGGGTGCTTCAACCACCACACACTCACCTATAAAAATCTCAGGATCAAACCTTTCAATAGAGTTACCGCCCTCTACAAAATGGAGCGGCGCATCAACGTGAGTTGCCGTATGAAGACAGGTGTATATTGAATTAAGGTTACAGTTATCACCGCCCCTTAAGGTTTTAATAGGGTCAATGTAGCCTTCGGGGTCACCCGGATAAACAGGAGTTTTAAATAAATCCCTGGAAACATCAATTATCTCCATAACAACACCTTTTTACTAAAATTTACTTTAAAAGATTATTTATATCAACCTGTGTAAGTGATGAAAAATCAGCATTTTCAAATGCCGCAACAGCATTATTCATATATGCACGCTCAAAGCCTTCGCAAAAATCGGTAAGACTGACCTGAGTCTGAGTGCCGTCCGCCATACATTTAAGTTGAGCAATATCAGATTCAATTTCGTTATCACCAATTACTACTGTAAATTCAGAGTTGATTTTGTTGGCATATTTCATCTGCGCTTTTATTGAACGACCTACAGTATCAATATTGACACTGTAACCCTGTGCGCGTAAATCTGCAGAAAGCTCCAACGCCTTAAGCACAGCTCCCTCGCCTGCAGTAACTATTGACAAATTGCACTTAGGTGCCTCGGGGAAGGGTATACCGCTTTCCTCCATAGCAATAAGCAGTCGTTCAAGACCCATAGCAAAGCCACAAGCAGGAGTGGGCGCACCGCCCAATTCCTCAACAAGGCCATCGTAACGTCCGCCACCGCCAAGAACAAGACCTTTTGTTTTTTCATCCTGTGATACAAACTCAAAAACCGTTCTTGTATAATAGTCAAGTCCGCGGACAATCTGCGGATTAACAACATATTCAATACCTAAAGCACTAAGATACTTTTGCAGATTTTCAAAGTGCTCACGGCAATCATCACAGATATATTCAAGCACAACAGGCGCCTTTGCGGCAATCTCAGAACACACAGGGCTCTTGCAGTCAAGAATACGCATAGGGTTGCGGTCAAGTCGTGAAAGACAGGTTTCGCAAAGAGACTCCCTGCTGTCATTAAAATATGCCTTAAGTGCCTCAGAATACTTTTTGCGACACTCGGGGCAACCGATGGAATTAATTTCTACCGCTAATTTCTCAATACCGATAAAGTTAAAATAACTGTTGGCAAGAGCAATTATCTCAGCATCCTGCAGGGGTGATGCCGCACCAAAGCATTCAATGCCGAACTGGTGGAATTCGCGGAGTCTGCCTGCCTGAGGCTTTTCATAGCGGTAGCACGATGTAAGGTAACAAACCTTCTGTGGAAGAGGCTCGTTGAAAAGACCGTGCTCCAAAAAAGCACGTACGGCACCTGCAGTACCCTCGGGACGCAGTGTTATTGAACGTTCACCTTTATCATTAAATGTATACATCTCCTTCTGAACAACGTCGGTTGTTTCACCGACAGAACGGTCAAAAAGCTCTGTATATTCAAAAACAGGTGTACGAATTTCGTGAAAACCATAAGCCTTGGCGGTATCGAGCGCCGCCTGCTCAATATATTGAATCTTGTAGCTTTCTGAGGGCAAAGTATCCTTGGTGCCCTTAATTGCTTTTATGCTTGCTGCCATGATAAACTCCTTAATATACTTTATTCAATAAAAAATCAGGTGACTGAGATTACGCTCGTGCACCCGATTAAAGTTCAATTATGCCTTAGGGTTAACGATATCACGCCAATCAAGGTCGCCGCGTTCAAGGCTGTGAATGAGCGCCTCGGCAGTTGCTATGTTTGTAGCAACAGGGATATTGTGAACATCGCAAAGTCTTAAAAGATTAGCTTCATTGGGCTCACCCGGTTTCGGGTTAAGGGGATCGCGGAATAAGAGGAGCAAGTCAATTTCATCGCATGCTATTCTTGAGCCAATCTGCTGGGCACCGCCCTGCGAACCGCTGAGGTACTTTTCAATATCAAGTCCTGTTGCCTCAGCTACAAGCTTGCCTGTGGTGCCTGTGGCTGAAAGGGTGTGTTTGCTTAAAATACCGCAGTATGCTATACAGAACTGTGTCATAAGTTCTTTTTTAGAATCGTGCGCTATCAATGCTATATTCATCAAATCACGCTCCTTAAAAGGGATTTCATCTTTAATATTGTAACAGAAAAACAGTTGTTTTTCAACAATTTATGCTAAATATTTCAACTTTTTATTAAATTCAGGAATTAAGTTTTGCAAAGCTTTCCTTATTAGAGGAATACAGCTTTTTGTATACCTCGTAATACTTATCATAAACCTTTTTGTTCTCCATATTCGGCTTAAAGCTCTTGCTTACGGGAATAAGTTTTTTTGCATCCTCAATGGAATCACAAATGCCAAGACCCACAGCAACAAGCACAGTAGCACCCATTGCACCTACATTCTGGGGTGTATCAACAGTTTCAACCTCTTTACCAAGGCAATCTGCAAGAATCTGGCAGGTAAGGTCTGACAATGCACCACCGCCTACAAAACGGACCTTTTCAGAGGATTTAACCTTTTTCTCCTCTGTTTCAAGGAACCAACGCAGGTGGTAACAAACACCCTCAATCACAGCCCTTATCATTTCACTTTTACCTGTTTCAAGGCTTATGTTAAAGAACATTCCCCGTGCATTAGGATCCTCAAAGGGACAACGGTTACCGTGGAGCCAGGGTGTAAATATAACACCGCCTGAGCCTGCAGGAACTTTACTGCAAACATCGGTCATATAGTCATAAAGGCTTGTATACTTTGCCTCGTAGCCGTCAGTAATATTCTTTTTATCAAGATAAATGCCGATTTCATCAAGCGCCAGGTGATCCTTAACCCACTCAAGACATTTACCGGCAGTTTCAAGCTCACCAAAGTAGTTGTATCTGCCCTCTTCTGCACCTACAACCGCCGCAATCATTGCCGAGGCATCAACAATGCTCTTATCAACAACTGTTGAAACCCAACCGGATGTACCGCTGTAAATATGTGTGTCACCCAATGCGACAGAGCCTGCACCAACACCGATAAGAGATGCATCACCGCCACCGCCGAAAACAGGTGTACCGGGTGCAAGACCAAGCTCTGAAGCAGGCTGGGGTAAAAGCTCGCCGATTTTTTCAGCAGATTTTTTAATATCGGGCAAATGCTCCATATTAACGCCCAGCATCTTGCAGATTTCGGGACTAAACTTATGCTTTTTTATATCGTAGAGTAGAGTTGCAAAGGCAGAGTCGTGAGTCATACAGAACTCGCCGGTCATTCTTGCAATAAAATACTCCTTAACATCAAGCCATTTATGTACTTTTTTAAAGTTTTCAGGCTCATTCTTCTCAACCCATTTGTACTTCCAAACAGGATCCTTTACAGAAGCTGCAACAGCACCTGTAATCATAAGTGACTTCAGAAGCTTTGGTATAAAAGCACCTGCAATCTGGGGACCGTATGCGATGCCGTCCTTGAGCTCCTGACGGGCACGCTGATCCATATAACTCATTGCTCTGCGAACAGGTTTACCGTCCTTATCAACAAGAACTAAGCCCTGCATCTGTGAACAGAAGGAGATACCGCAGATTTCGCTTATCTTCACATCACATTTACTTAAAACTGTTTTTGTGGTAGAGCACATTGCATCCCACCAGTCCTGGGGCTCCTGCTCTGCACCGCCATCAGGCAAAACATAAAGCTTGTAGCCTTCAGATGCGGCAGAAACCAATTTAATGGAATCGCCCAATTCAAAAATACAGGTTTTAACACCTGTAGTTCCTATATCGTAACTAATTGCATATTTACCCATATCCGTTCCTCCGTAAATCAACAGAATATCTCATCATAGTAGAACATAATAATTATGCAACATTTTATGTTAATAATCAACAT
>JAZULH010000025.1:0-4847 GCA_045602985.1 Acutalibacteraceae bacterium
CGCAAGCGGGTGACTAAATCGGAAAAGTCGCGTGCAATAATGCTTTAAATCCACCAAGCATTTTCGAGACCTTCCTTAATCAGACATTTTTTAAGAAGGTCAACAGCCTTTTCAAGGCCTTCGTTCTGGCTCATAAGAGAGTCCTCGTGTTCAATGGAGATTGCGTAATCATAACCTACCATACGGAGATTGCTGATTACATCGCGCCAATAAGACTCACCGTTGCCATAACCAACGGAACGGAAAATCCAGGAACGGTTGATTTCGTCGGCATAGGATTTTGTATCAAGAACACCGTTAACGCCTGTGTTAAGGGAATCGATCTTGGTATCCTTAGCGTGGAAATGGAAAATTGCGTTTTCTTTACCAAGGGCACGAATAACTGCCACAGGATCCATCCCCTGCCAGATAAGGTGAGACAAATCAAGGTTTGCACCAATTTCGGGACCTACTGCAGCGCGGAGTCTGAGAAGGCTCTCTGTGTTATAAACACAGAAGCCGGGATGAAGCTCAAGGGCAATTTTATCAACGCCGTGTGCTTTGCTGAATTCAACAAATTCCTTCCAATAAGGAATAAGCACCTGATTCCATTGATAGTCAAGAATTTCGCCAAAATCATTGGGCCAGGGACAGGTTACCCAGTTGGGATATTTGGAATTTTCACAATCACCGGGACAGCCTGAGAAGGTGTTGATTTGGTGAACACCAAGCTTTTCTGCCAGAAGAACTGCTTTGCGCATATCTTCATCAAAGCTTTTTGCTGTTTCCTTGTTGGGATGAACAGGGTTGCCGTGACAGCTTAAGGCACTAATTTCTACATTGTATTTTTCAAGAAGTGATTTAAATTCTGCCAACGCCTTATCATCGTTAAGCAAAACATCGGGGTCAGCGTGGTCCTTTCCGGGGAAGCCTCCACAACCGATTTCAACCATTTCAAGACCAAGACCTGCAAAATATTTAAGTGCCTCTTCAAGGGAAACACTACCTAATAAGTTAGTAAGTACACCAAGTTTCATATCTCTATTTCTCCATTAAAAATTTTCTTTAAGCCATTTGTAGCTTCTTGCAATATCCTCAAGTCCTGTGGGAACAGGGTCATCATTTTCAAGTATTACCCAATCAAGTCCGATTGCCTTAACACCTTCAACAATATTCATAAGGTCGTTTTCGCCTTCACCAAGGGCAGTAGGCTTATGAGCAACACCGTCCTTGATGTGAACGAGTGCGATTTTATCTTTATGCTCTGCAAGATACTCTTTGTTATTGATGCCTGCACAGAAGCTCCAATACATATCAAGCTCCAAAAGACAGTAATCAGAAATAATATCCATGGCATTTCTGCCGTCTTTAATATCCTCGAACTCCTCTGTATGGTTGTGATAATAGACACCGATGCCCATTTCCTGACCCTTTTTGTGTGCAGCACCAAGCACCGAACCTGTGTGGTCTGCCTCCTCAAAGGTTGAATGAGGTGCGCCGCCAACACCAACATATTTTGAGCCCAGAGTTTTTGTGAATTGAAGAGTTTCATCCATTTTGTCAGGCGCAAAATCGTCAAGCCCCATATGCGAACCCACAACTTCAAGACCTAACTCATCACAACGTGCCTTGAGTTCCTCGGCAGAAAATCCGTGATAGCCTGCAAACTCAACTCCATCAAAGCCAATTTCTTTAACCTTTGCAAGAATATCCAAAAAGTTTTCACCATTTTCAACATGGTCACGAACTGAATATAATTGTACTGCGAATTTCATTCTGTGTTTCTCCTTAAATTATGTATAATACTTCATCAATGCAGCAGAAAATACTGCCATATCAGATAGAGCGCCATCTTTAGCCGAGCGGTGCTGTATGTAGATACCGCCCCGAGGCTAAAGTGGTGCTATAGACAATTTTAATCAAAATAAACAGGTTTACCGGTTTTGGCTGATTCATATATCGCTTCGAGAATCTGTGTTACACAAAGTGCCTGGCGCGGTAAAACCACAGGGTCAGTGTCGTTTCTTACGGCATTGATCCAGTTGGCTGCCTCAATCTCAGCGGGAGAGCCATCTGACTTACCTTCAAAAAAAGCTGCTCCGCCTGCTTTAAGGTTTGGAATTTCAATACATTGACGCTGATTCTTAATGTAGTTGAGGCGAGCTTTATCATCAAGAGTATCTGCACCGCCCTTATCGCCACAAATCATATATGCAGCCTCGTGATAATCGGCAACATTAAGTGCCCAGCTTGACTCAAGATTGATAACTGCGCCATTTTTCATTTTAATAAAACCGAAGGCTGAATCCTCTACGGTATATTCCTTAGGATCCCAGGGGCCCCAGGCATTACCCTGCTCTTCCTGATCGGCAAGCTTACGGAAGGTCTGACCTACTACCATTTCGGGTTCATAGTTATTCATAACCCAAAGTGTCATATCAAGTGCGTGGGTACCGATATCAATAAGAGGACCGCCACCCTGCTCGTATTCATTGAGGAAAACACCCCAGGTAGGAACTGCCCTGCGGCGAAGTGCAAGTGCCTTGCCGTAATAAATATCACCGAACTCACCCTTATCGGCACACGCCTTAACATAAAGGTTCTGAGCAGTATTTCTGTTCTGGTAACCGATAGTCAGTTTTTTACCTGTTCTTTCTGCAGCCTCACACATTGCCTTAGCCTCAGCGTATGTTTTTGCCATAGGCTTTTCACACATAACATGCTTGCCCGATTCGAGCGCGTCTATTGTAATGAAGCTGTGTGAACGGTTGGGTGTACAAACATGAACAATATCAATAGCACCATCCTTGAGAAGCTCCTTGTAATCCTCGTACACCTTCGCATCAGGAGTACCGAACTTTTCAGCAGCTTTTTCTGCGCGTTCCTTGATGATATCGCAAAAAGCAACCATTTCAACACCCTCAACAGTTTTGAGAGCAGGCATATGCTTGCCGTTGGCAATACCACCACAGCCGATGATACCTATTTTGAGAACTTTATCCATAAAACCTTCCTCCTTTTGCCTGCGTAAAGCCTTGCAGACAAAGAATATATACATCTTTTATTATAAAGGTTTTATCAATTATTTCAACAAAACACCCTCTTTTTTAATGACGAATTTGAAGCGCGGAATTTAGGTATTTTTTACAAAAAAAGAGGCTGTAAAAAACGGTTAGTTTTTTACAGCCATTGTTAATATTCTTTTATGAAATACCAATTAGAAAAGACCCATAATTGCCTGGGGAAGAAGCACTGTAAGATACTTAATAATCATACCGAGTACCTCTGTGAAAACATTTAATACGGAATTATCAAGTGTGCCGATAACATCTGTGGGAAGGTCTGTAGCTTCGCCCTTTTCATCAGCAGTTGTTTTCTTGATTGCGTATTCGTCAACCTGTGTAACTTCCTGAGTTTCATCGTCAACAACATATGCTTTGTAAACAAGCTTGTCGCCATCAACAGTAACATTTGCAAAGCAACCGCCCATATCCCTTGTGGAGAAGCACTTATCTGCACAATCCATAATGGGGTCAATTGCATCATATGTAACATATCTCTTTGTGCCTGCTGTTGAAGGAAGTGTATAAACAGCACCATCGGGGTTAACAGCAAAGGTTACGTCTTCGCCGTTGTACTTTTCTGTAACGTAAAGGGTATCGCAAACCTGGTCATCCTGAACCTGGAGTGTTCTGAAGTACATATGGTCGTGACCTGAGAATACCATATCAACGCCTGTCTGGTCAACAATCTCGATGATTGTTTCTCTCATAGCAATTGTGTCGGGCTTGTTGATATTCTTACCTGCAGAGTATGCTGCACGGTGGAGAAGAAGAACCTTCCAATGAGCATCAGATGAAGTGATGTCGTTGTAAATCCAGTTTCTCTGTGCCTCTGTCATAGGATACATATCGTTAGAGTTGAGGACTGTGAAATGAACATCGCCGTAATCGTATGAATAGTATGTACCGTTAACACCATTAAGGTCGCCCTCACCCTTAAGAAGGTTGAAGTGTGTATCAAACCAACCTACATTAAGCTTGTTGGTAATGTTACCCTCGTGGTTACCTGCAACAGGAACAAGTGTAAGGCTTGTGTTTGCTTTTTCAAAAGCTTCGCCGTACCAGTTCCACTCATCGCTTGTGCAATCGTTAACAAAGTCACCGAGGTTAATTGCAAACTCAGCATTTGGTGTATATTCCATAGCTGCATCCATTACAAGAGATGCCTGCTGGAAGTTTTCGAGACTGCTTGCCTGAACGTCAGCAATAGCAATGAATGAGAACTTGCCGTCACCGTTATCTGTAACGAACTTACCCATTTTGCTCCAAACATCATTCTCAGCACTACCTACGCGATAACGGTACTCTGTGCCGGGCTCAAGACCTGTGGCAACTGCTTTGTGGCAGTAATAACCGTCCCATTCACTGACTGTGCCTGAGATGGATGTTGCCTTCTTGAAGCCGCTAAGTCTGTATGTACCTGCATCAACAATCTGGAGTGTTGTATCGCAAGCTCTTGCAGTAAACCAAGTGAAGCCACGCTGCGTCTGTGAATCGCCGTACATAGTGCAGTTGATTCTGAGTGTTTCATAGCCTGTTGTTTCTTCAGCAGAGCCTGAAATGCCCACACAAGAGAAAAGCATAACAAGTGCAAGCAAGGTTGCTAAAGATTTTCTGAATGTCTTTTTCATAACTACCTCCGTAATTATTTCATAATTAGGGCAAAGGGATATACTATCACCCATTTTTATTCCTTACCATTATACACGCAAAAAATAAATTTTTCAATACATTTTAAAAATAATTATCTGCACTTACACAAAAAAGAAGGGTGGTTGCCCACCCTTCCGAAAAAATTGTTTATTT
>JAZULH010000026.1:0-11777 GCA_045602985.1 Acutalibacteraceae bacterium
ATTCAAGTGCTGCAGATTCATAAGCCTCGGGAGCAGCTGAATACTCTTTGTATGCAACAGCAAATACACGAAGTGCCTTGTTACCCATTCTTGTGTTTTCTTCTGCAGCCTTTGCAAGGATTGCTTCATCCATAGCAACAACCTGACCGTCAACAAGAGCGTGTGAGCACTTTTTAAGGATTTCATCTGGTGCGCCCTTTGTGTACTGAACAAATTTGCCGTCAACATTGTGGACGGTTGACATCATCTTTCTGCCGGAGTCAAAGGGTACTTCACCTGCACGGGGATTAGCTGCAACAAGGTCCGCTTTTTTAAGACCAAGTGTTGAAGCGTAGTTGATAAGAGCAACCTCATCAGGCTCGCCTGTGCTTTTGCCGTCCTCATCAATTTCAGCATTTGTGCAAAGTGCCATTGCAGTAGCAAGGAGCTTTTCATCCTGTGCGTAGTGGTCAACAACTGTCATAACATTCTGTGTGAGAGTACCTGTCTTGTCAGAGCAGATAATCTGTGTACAACCGAGTGTTTCAACAGCAGTCATCTTACGGATAATAGCGTTCTTTTTAGACATATTTGTAACGCCGATTGAAAGAACGATTGTCATAACAGCAACAAGACCCTCGGGGATAGCCGCAACAGCAAGGGCAATAGCAGTAATGAATGAATCAAGCGCTACATGGTAAAACTCAGCGTCACTGCCTGAAATGAAGTGTACTGCAATGTTGTAGCCGAAAATAACAACGCAAACTGCAAGAACAAGCTTTGTAAGAATCTTTGAAAGCTGTTCAAGCTTGATTTCAAGGGGAGTTTTGTTCTCTTCTGCTGTAGAAATGGCAGTAGCAATTTTACCCATTTCGGTGTCCATACCTGTTGCAACAACAACAGCCTTGCCGCGTCCGTAAACAAGTGTAGAGCCCATATATGCCATATTCTTACGGTCACCAAGGGGAACCTCGTCAGCCTCTTTGCCCATAAGTGCATTAACAAGCTTTGTAACAGGAACAGATTCACCTGTAAGTGCAGCTTCTTCAATTTTCATGCTTGCACATTCAAAAATACGGCAGTCAGCAGGAATAGCATCACCTGCATCAAGGAGAATCACATCACCGACAACAAGATCTTCGCTTTTAACAGTTTCAACTTTACCGTCACGAAGAGTTTTTGTTGTGGCAGCCGCCATTTTCTGCAAGGCCTCGACAGCCTTTTCTGCCTTGTTTTCCTGAATAACACCAAGAACAGCATTGATAAGAACAACCACAAGGATGATGATAGAATCTGTGGGTGTTACAAATTTGCCTGCCTCAATCATCTCGGTTACTGCAGAAATAACCGCAGCAATAAGCAGGATGATGATCATGGGGTCCTTCATCTGGTCAAAGAACTTTTTGAGAGTTGAGTCTTTCTTTGCCTCAGCGAGTTTGTTTTTGCCGTTTTTTTCAAGTCTTGCGGCAGCTTCTGCAGAAGTAAGACCGCTTTCACTTGATTTTACCTCGGCAAATACTGCCTCAGCAGATTCGAGATAATGCTTCATTAGAAAATCCCTTTCGTTTATATTCAAACGGGAGAAAATAAAAAGACCTTTACCGTCCGTGCGATAAAAGTCTCACTCTTTAAGATGCAGGCGGGCTATTGCCGAGATTGACGACCGACATCACACTTTTGTGCGAGTTACTCCCTTTTGTTAAACGATATTATACAGTATATTTTTGGTTTTGTAAATAGTTTTTGCCGATTTTGCTAAAAGCATACAATAGCGGTAATTCCTTGTTTTAATCGTAAATAAAGGTGACTATCCGAAGGTTTAAGCTTCCGGACAGTCACCCGTGTATGTGCTTTAGCGCGGTTCAATTATTATAGGTTGTATTTGTTTTCCCTTCAGGGCGGCTTCAAGTGTCGGTCTGATTAAAGTAAAGTCTGCAACCATAGAGGCTGGCTTTTGTAAATGGTTGTCTTCGCCGAAGGGAACAAAGTAAAGATTTTTATAGTTGAGCAATGCACCAATATTTTTTGCTGAGTTGGAAAGTGCATCATTAGTTGATGGTGCAATAATTAAAGGTCTTGCATTTCTCAGGTGAGCCTTTGCCGCAAGGGTTACAGCGGTGTCGGTAACACCCAACGCAAGCTTTGCAAGTGTATTTCCGGTACAGGGTGCAATAATAAGTGCATCCAGGAGCTTTTGGGGACCTATTGGCTCTGCCTGAGGTATGGTGTGTATTATCCTGTTACCCGTAATTTCGGTGAATTGTCTGCGCCAATGGGCGGAATCACCGAAACGCGTGTCAAGGTTATATGAATTCTCTGACATTATGGGTATAATTTCATATCCTGCTTCTTTCAGTTTCTTTATTTCTTCAAACACAGTTTTGAATGTGCAAAATGAACCGCAAACAGCAAAACCGACGGTAATCAATTTAATAACCCCCTTGATTTAATAATGGGTAAAATTGAGCGACCGATTATTTCGCCTGCACTGCGGGGTGCTACCTTACCGGGGAGGGATCCGGCTTTTACAACATCAAACGCCAGCTCCTTTGCCGCCTGAAAATCAATACCAAAGGGAGCTGAAGCAGTTTCAATCAGCATACAATCGGGACTCAGATGTAAAAGTTCATCTTTCCCAATTATCTTTACGGGTACTGTATTTATGAGTACATCAAATGTATTTGTACCTGTTTTTAAAGCGTTATAGCTACTTGATTTTACAGATTTGGTGTAAGCGTGTGCAAAATCCTTCTCCTTGCGTGCAAATATTGTTACATCAGCCCCTAATGCTTTGAGCGTAGATGCAAGAACCTTACCCACCTTGCCGTAGCCTGTGACGGCACATTTCATACCGTGTATGGTTACAGGCAGTTTTTCAATAAGTATCTGCACAACTCCTTCAGCTGTCGGCACAGCATTATAAACAGCGAGCTCGTCAAGGTTGAAATAATCAAAGCATACCGCACCGTTTGATTCGATATCCTCGGTAAAGCTCTTGGGCAGCTGTCCGCCGAGGAATAGCTTATCGGGTGTTGATAATGCACTTATATCAGAAATTAATATTGTTTCGTCAAACAGCGGTGCATTTAATGTTGTTCTGTCCCGTGTTAAAGGGAGTGGCAATATTATACAGCAGGCATCGTTTATTGCTTCGGGCAGAGTTTTGTAGCAATCTGTATTATTGAATGCGTAATAGCAAACCTGCAGGTCTTTTTTTTCAAGGTATTCACCTAAATATAAAGAGCGATTGTCACCGCCCAGAATTAAAAAAACATTATCTTTCATCAGAATAATCAGTCCTCTCGGTATATCATATTCCTGTAAAAGATAATGGTGATGATAAAATTTGCGGTTTTAAAGTATTGTGCTTAAGGTCGGTCTGTAACAGATGATTATGCGTTTAAGATATTCCTTGCACTCCTGCAGATTTGTTAATGCGGTCTGTAAATCTCCGCGCTTGTAAAAGTAGGAAGCATTGTTCAGGTATTTGTGTACCTCAGATGTTTCGCATTTTCCCAACATTATGTTTAAAACGGGACGCTTCGTTTCCCATAAATTAACTGTAACAGCAAAGTTTTCAGAAGCTTTTTCGGTGTTTTGTTTTATTACAGCACTTTCGGTCTGTTCAATTGTGCTTATTATTCTGTTACAGCTTTTTTCCACATAAACTAAGGAAAAGATACCCGATATCAGGCAAATAATCAGAAATATAAATGCAATTGCAGTTCTGCTCAAATTATTCCTCCTTGGTTATTGTAAAAAACTTTTTTCCTTTTGTAACAGTCAGAAGTAAAATATCCTTTAACTCAATTTTGTCGTTTTTTATTTTTCTTTTTATTTCATCAAGCGTGACAGGTGTATCCCTGACAGAGGATTCAATTATCCTTCCGTCTATTACGATTACACAAGGCGCATCGGTTCTTTTCTTTGGGCTTTCGTATGTTTCCTGCGTAAGGGGTTGCTTGTTCTGTTTGAGCAGTACGGATAATGTACCGTTTGTTTCAACAACTGCATATTCGATATCACATATATCAAAAATATCCTTTTGCCTTAATGCTGACAAAACATCATCAATCGTAAATCGCAGCATCTTTAAATTCTTTTGTATAAGCTTGCCGTTTTTTATTAATGTGATTGGCTTGCCGTCACATATATATCTGAAACGTACACTTCTTCTGCTCAGTAAAGAGCTGAAAATCTCAAAGGATGCAAGTAACATAAGAGAGATGGCTGTGTTGAGTATAGGCTGTGTTGAGTCTGTTATAGGCGTTGCAGCAATTTCGGAAATCAGTATTGTCACAACGAGCTCTCCGGGTTGGAGCTGACCGAGCTGTCTTTTGCCCATAATTCTGACACAAAGAGTGACAAAACAGTAGATAATAAATGTTCGTATAATTGTAGTTAGCATATAATCACCTGAAATAGTTTTTTCCTTTTTTTTGTGAATATGCGGTTAAAAATAGGTTAAAACACTATTGGTGATATAATGAAAGATAAGCCTTTTTTGTATATTGATGACATAGTGCAGCCTGAATTCGGAGATATCCGCCGTGATCCGATAGAAAACGGCAGAGTAATAAAAAAAGCCTTTGAGGGTAGCTTTGATATTGTAGTAAAAAAAGGGTACTGTGGTGGTAAATGTGTTGTTTTTGCTAATTGTGACGGTCTTTGCAATTCTCAAAAAATTGCAGATAATGCAATAAGACCGCTTCTGCAATTTGAAGGCGAATTACCTGAGGATGCACCACTTGATTATATAGGTGACAGGCTTTTGTGCGGAACAGAGCAAAAACGTGAGAAAAGTCTTGATAATGCTGTTATGAATCTTTTACGAGGAACCTTACTGATTTTTGTTGAGGGACAGAGCGAATGTATAATCTTTGGCGTTCAGGCTATACCCGAAAGAGCGATTTCCGAACCCGATACTGATGTACAGGAGTTTGGCTCACGCGAAGGCTTTACGGAGAATATAAAAACCAACCTTACGCTTGTACGAAAAAAGCTGTGTTCAGCAAATTTCACAATTGAAATGCAGGAGCACGGTGCTGAAAGTAAAACACGTATTCTTATATGCTATATGAAGGGCAGGGTAAGTGAGGGAACTTTAGATGAAGTACGAGCCCGACTTAACAAAGCCGAGTTTGATACAATTCTGGGAGCCGGCTACCTGAGAAATGCTCTGGATACAAAAAGAAGGTCTCTTTTTACAATGGTGGGGCAGACAGAACGCCCCGATATATTTGCCGCCAAATTATGCGAGGGAAAGGTTGGCGTTCTTATAGACGGCACACCGTTTGCTCTTGTTGTACCAAGGCTGTTTATTGAGAGCTTCCAGACACTTGATGATTATATTAACCGCCCGTATTATGCAACATTTATGCGGTTTGTCAGATTTCTCGCTTTTATCATAAGTGTTTTTCTGCCGGGGATTTTTGTCGCTATAGGTCTTTTCCATCAGGAGGTTTTGCCTGATGATATGCTCTATAATATTGTGCTGATGGAGAGCAACACACTTTTTACACTTACGGCAGAAGCACTTATAATACATTTTATTTATGAAACAGTCCGTGAGGCAGGCTTGAGAATGCCGAAATCTATCGGACATGCTGTAAGTATTGTGGGTGCGCTTGTTATAGGAGATGCGGCAGTAACTGCAGGTCTGATAGGTGCGCCAATGCTCATAATTGTAGCGATGACGGCTATTTGTTCTCTTGTTTCCTCCGATTTGTACCAACCCATAGCATTGTTGAGGATTGTTTTTATACTCGCAGGCGGATTTTCGGGATTTTACGGGATTATTACGGGTGCAGCCGCACTGATAATTAACCTTGCATCTATGAGAGATTACGGAGTGTCGTTTTTAGCACCCTTCAGTCCGTGGCAAAAGGATTATATGCGCGATACGCTTGTACGGATTTCCACTCCCAAAATTCAGCGCAGAATATTTGATATAAACAGATTAAAACAAGGTGAAGAAGGTGACTGATTTGACTCAACAGAAGGTTACAGCACCACAGTTTTTTTCTTTGCTTTATCTTTCTGTGCTCAGCTCTGTTTTTATGTATATTTCATCACCACGGGTTCCTATAGCACGCACAGAAACACTTTTGCAGCCCATTGTATTTATTGCTGTAAGTCTTGTTTGCGGTATTCCTGCTGTTCTTATATACAACTACAATAATAAGTATGCCGAAAAAGGGTTTATTCTGAAGGAAACACCTGCTTTTCGCCTGATTACATCTGTATTCGGTTTAGTTTATTTTGTCGGAGCATTAAAGACAATATTAAGGTTCGATTTGTTTACCAGCTCTGAACTTTTTCCCGGTACGGATATGTCATTTTTTATAATTGCAATTGTGATTGTTTGCGGTTTTCTTTCGGTAATGGGGTTAGGTGCGCTTTGCAGGGGGAGTGTTGTATTTTGCTTTATTGTGGTGGGTGCTACCGTTTTTGTAATGTTATCCTTGCTTGATGATTTCAGCTTTCTTAATTTTACCCCTTTGTTCACGGAAGGGTACGGTAAATTTTGGGGTGACAGTTTTTTGTTTAGCGTCCAGGCAACAGAAATCGGTGCAATTTCCTTTTTCTTACCACAAATAAAAGGTGATTTTAAAAAGCATTACACAGCCTGGGTTTTGCTGAGTGCATTGACTTTTGTAGGTGTTTTAGCTTTTGTTATAGGTTCTCTGGGTTACTTTGCCGACACGCAGTTATTTCCTACCTATACAGCGGTAACACTTGCGAATTTCGGCTTGCTTGAGCGTATAGATTCACTTGAAACAGCTATATGGATATTTTGTGTTGTTGTTAAGATATCATTGTATATTCATATAATAGTTCTTTGTTTGAAAAATTTATTCAGAAAAGCATCAATTATAACTTTGTCTGCTGTTGTGTGCGTTTTACTCAGTGCTATTCCTGCTTTGGTTTCAAATAACATTGAATTGTTCGGCTTTGTATCAAACAAGCTTCTGACCATTATTTTGTATAGTATAGCAGTAGTTGTTCATCCGCTTGCAGTACTCATTTACATTAAAAAGGTGAGACCGTATGAAAAAATTAGTGAAGATATTTAGTCTTATTCTCATTCTGTGTATCTGTGTATGTAACTTATCATCTTGTCAGAAGGCAGGTACGGAGCTTTCGCAGCTTATGATTATTCAGGGAATAGGGATTGATACTGTTGATGATGATTACAAGGTTACCGTAGAAATTCTTAACAATGAGCAAAGCGGTACACCATCGGGGGATGGCTCTTCGGAGAACAAAACCAAAATATATACAGCGCAAGGTGAAAGTGTTTCATCTGCCTTGCGTACCCTGACATCTAAAAGCGGTAATCTGCCTCTTTTTGCTCATAACAGAGTCATAGTAATAGGTAATGGTGCAATTAATAAGAGATTATCAGATGTACTCGATTTTTTTCTGCGCAATTTTGATTCACGGGCATCACAGCTTATTTGTATTGCCAAAAATACAGAGGCAGAAAAAATTATCAGGGCAAAGCTTTTAAATGACACGGTAAAGAGTGAAATATTGGAAAACCTGCTGATTGAAAGCCACCGACAATCTTTGATTCCCCGTGTCAGGATTATTGATGCCGTAAATATTTTAAATACAACTACCTCTGTATTATGTATTCCGGCTGTTGCAGTTCAAAAAAACGGTGAAAATGAGGATTATAAGCTTGACGGATGTGCTCTTTTCGGTAAAGATGAAACATTTTCAATGTACCTTAATTCAGGTGATGCCGAAGGTCTTGCTTTTCTTGCAGATACCGCCAAAAAAGGCTTTATTACTGCCGATTTGCCCAATAATGAAAAAGCGGGGTTTGTAATAAATAAATCAAAAACCCGTTACAGAATTACACAAAAGGATGGCGTTTTGCACTATGAGCTCAGAGTCAGTATCTCTTGTGATATTGACGAAGTGAGCGGTGCGGAGTTTTTCAGTACAGACGATGATTTTTTTGAAGTTGTGAAAAAAAGCGTAGCGGAATCTGTTATAAAAAAAACGGAAAACACTTTAACGGTGTTGAAAGGTGAGCACGGCGGAGATGCTTTACAATACGGTAAAAGGCTAATGCTCAATAATAAGAAAATATATAATCAACATATATCTGATTGGGAAAATTCCTTTAAAAAAGCAGTAACCACCGTTGCCGTTGATGTAACAATACGAAGAATAGGTGAGGAAACCTTTTACAGCAAAATGCAATAAAAATAACGCCCTCTGTGGAGGGCGTTATTTGTCAAATATAAATTTTATTTTTCTTCTTTCTTTTTGTGGAAGAGAATCTTATCAACAGGGAAGTAAAGGAAGAACTGAAGTGCAGAGCAGATCATTGTTGCAATGTTCTTTGCTGCTGTTTCGTTGCACCAGTCAAAGCCAAGGAACAGATCCTTAAGAGTAGGATTAAGCCAAGCGGAGAAAAGAATAAGAGCTATTGTAAAAGCAATGTAAATGGGGAGTGCAATTGCAACATTTGCGCCGGAATTGAATGTTTTTTCCTTGTTTACAAAGAAAGCAACAATCTGTGCTACAACGTTAGCAACATTACTTACAATAAAGTAACCGAGACCGCCGACTACTGCAGGATATACAAATACCCACCAGCTGAAATCCTGTGAGTAAAGCTCTTTGATTGCGGGGATAAGGTTAAGTGTGTTAAGCAGAACAAACTGTACAATCATTGCAAGAAGACTTACAACGATAAACTTAACGAACTGCCAGATTGTAACAAGGATAGAACCCTTGGATTCTGCAGCCTTGTCAATGTCTTTTAATTTTGCCATAACGGAAATCTCCTTTTCGTAAATAATACACCCACATACTACCATATTTGCGTTTATAAGTCAATAAACATTTGTCTGTATAAAAACACTTTGACAAAACAAATTAATTGATTTATAGTATAAGTAATCCCTTATATGGGAAAATATGTGTGTACTTTTATATGAAAGGATGATACAAATGGAACTTAAAGGTTCAAAAACAGAACAGAATCTTCGTGCAGCATTTTCAGGTGAAAGCGAAGCAAGAAACAAATATACCTACTTTGCTTCAGTTGCAAAGAAAGAGGGCTTCCAGCAGATTTCAGCTATTTTTGAGGAAACTGCAAATAACGAAAAAGAACACGCAAAAATGTGGTTTAAAGAGCTTAAGGGTATTGGCACAACTGCCGAAAATCTTGAGGCTGCAGCAGCAGGCGAAAACTACGAGTGGACAGATATGTATGCAACCTTTGCAGACGAGGCAGAGGAAGAAGGCTTTACCGAAATTGCAAGAAAGTTCAGGATGGTTGCCGCTATTGAGAAAACCCACGAGGAGCGTTATAGAAAGCTTCTTAATAATGTTGAAATGCAGCAGGTATTTGAAAAAGCAGAGGAAACAATGTGGGAGTGCCGTAACTGCGGTCACCTTGTAATGGGTAAAAAGGCACCCGAGGTTTGCCCTGTTTGTGCACACCCTCAAAGCTATTTTGAAGTTAGAAAAGAGAATTATTAATCTCACTTTATCGGTAACATTGACACGGCAGGGTTCTGCCGTGTTTTTTTGTCTTTTTTTCACAATTATATGAGAGTGTATTTAGCAAGTAATTTCGTTGACTTTAATTTACATAATTGGTAAAATATATATGTATATTTTTTCTTTAAACGGAGGTATTCTGATGGGTATCAATGAATTTGCTGCCAAAGCAGTTCGTGCAATAGGCAGAAGAACAAGCAAAAAATTAAGAAAAAAGGGTATTGTTGCTGGCGAGCTTCCGCGTCTTGCTCCAATAGTTATCAAGGGTGACAGTTATGTGTGTGGCTACTCTGTTAAAGAGGTTATGCCTGAGGATGTTACTGCAAAAACATATTGGATAGCAGGACACGGTATGGGTCACCGTATTGAACGCGTTCACGATCCCATTACAGTCAGTGCAATGTGGATTGGTGCCGATGATAACGGCGGTTATGTTCACCTTGCCGCAGATATTATCGGACTTACAAACTTCGAGCTTAACATTGTGCGTGAAAATCTTAAGGATTTTATGGCAGAGAGCAAGTGTGCAGGCGTATTTCTTTCGTTCTCACATACACACGCAGGCTTCGATACTGTCGGCTATTGGGGTCAGCTTTATAAGCTTCAGAGCGGTAAGGACCCGGAGTATATGTCACTTCTTCTCAAATCACTTGAGGATGTGGCAAGGGAAGCATACAAAAACCGTAAAGCAGGTAAACTCTATATAGGTACAATTCACGTTCCCGAAGCACAGTATGATAAGCGTGAGCCTATTGTTCTCCACGATGTTCTTACAAGAACCCGTTTTGTGCCTGATGACGGCTCAACAGAAACATGGTTTATGAACTTTGCCGCACATCCCAATACATTAGGTGGCGGTAACCGTGATGTAAGTGCCGATTATCCATACTGGCTCAGAAAAACAATTAATGATGAAAAGACAGTAAATGTTCTTTTTGGTGCGGGTGCTATCGGTGCGGTTGACCCCGGTGATTTCTGCGATGATGTTGTTGAAAGAACACGTCTGCAGGGTGAGTGCCTCGGTAAGGCTGCCCTTCAGATTGACAATGACAAAGAAATGCCCGTTGAAATTACAGTTTTACAGCATAAATATTATGCACCTGTTGATAACGGACTTCTTGCACTTATGGTGACAATCGGTGCTGTTTCAGGTCAGCGCTATGCTTCTGATAAGGGCGATTTGGGTCTTGCTCTTCTTACCGAGATGGTCTACATAAAGCTCGGTACACAACAGATTCTTATGCTCCCGGGCGAACCCTTCCCCGAGGTTATTTACGGCGGCACAGCAGATGCAGACAAATCTGCTACAGGCAAAGGCAACGATATTAACCCCACACCTGTTATTGATGTTGTTGGTGACAAGGATTTGCTTGTGTACTGTGTATCCAACGATATGACAGGTTACTGTGTTGCACCCAATGATTTTATTCTTCACGAAACTCAACCTTATATTGAGCAGGGTAAAGATGTATTCGACAGAAGACATTACCACGAAACAAACTCTCTCGGTTATCTTACCAACGAAACTATTGTTGAAAATGTAGCAGACATTATGAAACGTGTATAACGAACTTTAAAAGGGAGTAGAAATACTCCCTTTTTGTGGTTATTTCAAGACTGTTTTGAGGTGATTTTTTGAAATATTATCTTGGCATAGATGGCGGTGGTACCCGTACTGTTGCTGCAGTATGCAATGAACAGGGAGAAATCCTTTGCAGGGCAGAGGGCGGTTCCATTAACTTCTATTCTCTTGGTATGGAATGTTCAAGGCATAATCTTTCGGAAATTTTAAGAGCAATCACACAGACATTAGGTGACATTACCTTTGAACGTGCAGTTATCGGTTGCTCTGCTCTGGACAGTCGTGCAAGTAATAATGTTACAAATGAGCTTTGCCACGGAATAGTAAATGCTGATGATATTGTTATGGATAGTGATGTTTATGTTGCCCTTAGAGCCTCGGAGGGTAATGCCATAGCAATATGCGGTACAGGCTCAATTGCTCTCGGGGAGAAAAGCAACGGTGAGCTTGTTGTAAAAGGTGGTTGGGGTCATATTCTCGGTGATGAAGGCTCCGGGTATTCAATTGCCCTCAGTGCCGTAAAACATAGCTGTCACTTGTCCGATATGGGAAAACAATGCTCATTTGATTCCGCATTGTACAAGTATTTCGGCGTGTCGTCGGTACGTGAAATTATAGACGTGATTTATTCTCCCAATGTTAAAAAAGATTATATTGCAGGTTTTGGTGCTGTGGTAGGCGCACTTGC